>JAWOBO010000007.1:0-18818 GCA_046484225.1 Candidatus Omnitrophota bacterium
CTTTTTTCTTTTCCTTTCCTTCCTTTGGCTGTTTCTGATCCTCTGTCTGATTTTCTAGATCTTTTTTGTCTTCTTGCTTATCTTCTCCACCTTCCTGTTTTTCGGATTCTTTTTCTTTCTGGATCATATGATAATCCTGACGCCCTTCGTTTACAGCCTCGACTAAAGAACTTACGATAAACTTTACCGATCTAATCGCATCATCATTGCCAGGTATGGGGTAATTTACCTCTTCAGGATTAGCATCTGTATCAATTAAAGCTACTAAAGGGATAGACAATTTAGCAGCTTCTCTTACACAAGCCTTTTCCCTTTTTGGGTCTACAACAAATACACAGTCGGGTAAAGTTTTTAATGTGCTAAGCCCGCTATAGTTTTTATCCATTCGGCTGATTTGCCGATTTAGGCGCACCACTTCTTTGCTGGGAATATTATCAAACTCGCTATTTTCGCGCATTTTGAGAAGTTCAAGATATCTTTGCAAACGTTTTTTTATGGTGGAAAAATTGGTAAGCAACCCTCCTACCCACTTTTGATCTACATACGGCATATCGCAAGAATGAGCTAATTCTTTTATTACTGGCCTAATTTGCCTTTTAGTACCGACAAAAAGAATAGTTCCGCCAGATTTAGCTGTTTCTTTTAAAAATTCTTTTGCCTGATCCAGCATTTTGGTAGTTTTTTCTAAATCAATAATATAGATATTTTTTTTTCTGCCAAAGATAAATTTTTGCATTTTAGGGTTCCAATTACGCTTAAGATGGCCGAAATGAACCCCTCCTTCTAGCATTTTTTTAATAGTATCAGTCAATCCCATTATTTTTCCTCCTTAAATAAACAGATTAAGCCCTTAATATTTGTTAAAGTATATCATATTCGGTAATATTTTCAATTATTTATTATTATATATTAAATTGGAGTTCATATAATCTTTTATAAGCGGTATCATTGGCTATGAGAGATTTGTGAGTACCAGTTTCAACGATCTCTCCTTTATCTAAAACCACGATTAAATCAGCCTCTTCTACAGTAGAAAGCCTATGGGCGATCACAAAAGTAGTTTTACCTTTCATTAGCATTGATAATGCTTCTTTGATAAACTTCTCTGAAATAGAATCAAGCTGACTAGTCGCTTCATCTAAAATTAAAATCGGTGCATCTTTGAGAATAGCCCGTGCAATAGATATCCTTTGTTTTTGACCTCCGGAAAGCTTAACTCCCCTATCTCCGATAACTGTATCAAACTTTTTAGGAAACTGTTCAATAAACTCATAAGCATGGGCTTTTTTTGCTGCTTCTTTAACTTGTTCACAAGTTGCCCCTTCTTTTCCATAAGCAATATTTTCCCCTACAGTTGAATGAAAAAGCACAGTCTGTTGTGAAACTATCGAAATCAATCTCCGCAAAGATTCAATTTTAAGATCTTTTATGTCTCTCTGATCAATCTTTACTATTCCTTTTTGCGGGTCATAAAAACGGGGTAGGAGATTAACTAAAGTAGTTTTTCCGGCACCTGAGGGCCCAACTAAAGCAACTACTTCTCCTTTTTTTACTCTCAAGTTGATATTTTTTAAAACAAGATCATCATCTGGACTATACCTAAACTGAACATCTTTAAACTCTATAGAATCTTTGATTTCTCTAATATCCTCTGGATTTTTTCTTTCTTCTATCTGCGGCGTCTCTTCTAAAATCTCATAGATTCTTGTAGATGCGGCTAAAGCTTTTTGATTGGTCGCATAAACCTTTGATAGCTTTTTAAACGGCCTAACCATTGACATCAAATAAGCCATAAAAGCTCCGAAAATGCCAAAAGATACTCTTCCTGAGATAACTTCATTTCCCACAACCCACAAAACAAAAACGACTCCAACTGTAGCGGTAAACTCTGTTAGAGGGGAAATGGTAATTTCTCTCTTTATTGCTTTCAAATTATATTTATAATAACCATAATTTATACTTTCAAACCGCCGCCTTTCATGATTTTGACGTGAAAAGGCTTTTACAATATACATCCCGCCAATTGTATCCGCCATCAAAGAATTTAAATCGGCCATTTTCTCTTGCATAGTTTTAGTAAATTTTTTAATTCTTTTACCTAGCCTAATTACAGGAAACATGATTAAAGGAAAAAGAATAAAAGCGACAAAAGGTAGTTTCCAAGATATTTTAAACCCGATATAAAAAGCTAAAATTGCAAATACAATAACCTTCATTGATTCAAACAAAAGATCTCTTAGAGCATATGAAATAGCGTGGGTAATAATTCCCACATCATTGGTAATCCTAGACATAAGCTCTCCCATTCTTTTTTGAGCATAAAAGTTCATGGAAAGCTGATGGAACTTATCAAAAAGCCGGTTCCTTACCTCATAAATTACCCGTTGGCCAACAATGTTCATAAAATAATTTTGCAGGAAGGTAAAAATGCCTTTAATAAGAAAAACTAAGGGGATAAAAATTACGATAATCTTTAAAAACATAACCGGCTCGATAGAGTTTAGCTTGTCAACAAAACTCTGTAAAAAACCAGGAAGTTGTCCGGGGATAACTATTTCTTTGTTGGTTAAAACTCGGTCAGAAACCGGTATAATCATCCCTAAGCTTACCCCTTCAAAAAGAGTAGTAACCCCCATGCAAACGATTGCTAAAAACAACCAAATTTTTTGGCCTTTAGCGAAATTTAATAGTTTAAAATATTCTTTTAGATAATTTTTCATATTCATAATAATTAATTTAAGTCAAATAAGCGTGAGGGATTCTACCACATTAATTGACTTTTCTCAAGTTCTCTGATAATATAATTTCCATCCGCCTTCGCAGCCATCAGCGGGTGAATTTATGTTCTTGGCAAACGCAAAAAAGATGCTTCGGCGGATTACACTACATATTATATAAAGGGAGTTCCATGTTAAAAGTAGCTGTCATTGGGTTAGGAAAACTGGGGTCGATTCACTTACGTATCTACAAAGAATCCAAACAAATAGAAAAAATTTACCTTGTTGACACAGACCCAAAAGTTTTGCAAAATACTAACCTACCCACTGATTCTGATTATAAAAATTTAAAAGATAAAATCGATTTAGCAAGCATCACAACCCCTACTTCTTCTCATTTTGAAATTGCTGAATTTTTCCTCAAAAATAAAATTCCGGTATTAGTTGAAAAACCTATCACCAAAGATTTCAAAAAAGCTGAAAAGCTCATTCAAATTGCCAAAAAAAATAAAACTCTTCTTTTTGTCGGCCATGTCGAAAGATATAATAGTGCTTACTTAAAAATCAAAGAAAGTATTAAAAATCCTTTATTTATTGAATGCCATAGACTCAGCCCCTACCCTAACCGCTCCTTAGATGTAAGCGTGGTCCTAGATTTAATGATTCATGATTTAGACATTATTTTAGATTTAGTCCCGGACAAAGTTAAAAAAATAGAAGCCAAAGGGGTTAAAGTGTTATCTAATACCGAGGATATCGCTAACTGTAGAATTAACTTTAAGAAAGGATGCGTAGCTAATGTTACTTCTTCGCGAATCTCCTCTAAGAAAGAAAGAAAAGTCCGAATATTTATGCCTAACAAATATATTTCTGTTGATTACGCAAACCAGAGTGTGGAACTCTATCAAAAAAAAGAAAATAAAATATCTCATAAGGTTTTACAAATCGACAAACAAGAACCTCTTAAGGAAGAAATAAATCATTTTATTCATCTAGTAATTAACAAGAGTTTCAAAACCTCTTACGCCCAGGGAGCAAAAGACGCCTTGAAAACAGCAACAAAAATTGAAAAGATTATTAAAAAATATTAAAGATGCAAAAAATAGTTATTATAGCCGGTGACACCTCCGGAGACCTTTACGGAGGAAGGTTAGCTAAAAGAATAAACCAAAAATTTAATCATTGCCAAATCCACTCATATGGTGGTAAAGAACTAGCCAAACATTCAGACCAAAAGCTAGATCTAGTCTCTCATTCAGTTTGTGGCCTAATTGAAATCATAACCTCTTTAAATAAGTTCAAAAAACTATTCAGCCAAACTGTTAATTCCATAGAAAAAATTAAACCAGATCTTGTAATTTTAATTGATTTTCCTGATTTTAACCTGCGTTTGGCAAAAAAACTAAATCATAAATACCCTATTTTTTACTACGTTAGCCCCCAAGTTTGGGCCTGGAGAAGAAAAAGAATAAAAACAATAAAAAAATATGCTGATAAGATGATTCCTATTTTTGAATTTGAAAAAGAACTTTATAAAAAAGAAAATATGGATATTGCATTTTTTGGACACCCATTACTTGAGATAATCGACCAACAAAACTTAGAGAAAAAAAAGATTATTTCTTTTTTGCCGGGTTCCCGGAAAAACGAAATAAATCATCACCTTAAAATTTTAGCTAAAACAAAAACACTCATCCAAAAAGAACTACCGGAATATAGCTTTCAAGTGCTCAAGCCAAAAGGGATTGATGAAAAATTATATGATGTTTTTAAAAAAGAAGAGGTTTTTGACCACTCTTATCAAATTTTATCAAAATCAAAATTTATCATTGCAGCCTCTGGTACAGCAACAATAGAAACAGCTATTTTGGAGATCCCCCATCTAATAATTTACAAAATAAATAGACTTAGCTGGTATATTTTAAAAAAAATTATTAAGACAAAATATGCGGGAATGCTGAATATTCTAGCCGACAAAGAAGTTGTACCCGAACTTCTTCAGAATCAAGCCACGCCTGAAAATATTGCTAAAATTAGCCTCAACTATCTACAAGATGAAAAAAAATACAATTCTTTTAAAAAAGAACTAAACAACACCAAGCAGCTTCTTTCCCCATATAATGGAATTACAAAATTCGCTGATTATATCGGTAACTATCTTAACTTGACTCAGAACACATCTAATTAATAGAGATTGCTTCGTCGCTATCGCTCCTCGCAATGACAGGTCAGACTGTTATAATTCACTTTTTCTTTCTTTTTTTGATAAAATTATAAACAGTTAATATCGCAGCTGGAGTAATACCGCTAATCCGAAAAGCCTCACCTAAAGATTCTGGTTTAAATTTATTTAGCTTTTCTCTAACTTCTTTTGAAAGAGAAGGTATTTGAAAATAGTCTATTTTTGCTAGCTTAACTTTATCTAAATTCTTAAACTCCTTAAGCCATGCCTTTTCTCTCCGTAAAAACCCCTCATATTTAGCTGATATTTCTATCTCAGTTTCAACGTCAAGAGGGATTTTATTATCATTTATCTCCTTTTTTACCTCTAAAAAAGTTGTCCTCGGTTCTTTTAATAATTCAAACAAGCTCTTTTGGCTATTTATTTTTTTCTTTTTTTTCTTTTTTAACTTGTCACTAACTTCCTTTATCCTCTTTTCTTTTTTTTCTATTAGTTGATACTCTTTTTTGTTTAATAGGCCTAACTGATAGCCGACTTTACCAAGCCGTAAATCAGCGTTACTTTCACGCAAAGAAAGCCTAAACTCACAGCGAGAAGTAAACATTCTGTAAGGTTCATCGGTACCTTTTTTTACCAAATCGTCAATTAAAACTCCCGCATAAGCCTGATTTCTCTTTAAAACAAATGGTTTTTTCTTTTTCAGCTTCAAAGCCGCATTTATTCCAGCCACTAAACCTTGTGCAGCTGCTTCTTCATAACCAGTGGTCCCATTAACCTGGCCGGCAAAAAATAATCCCGAATATTTTTCCGCCTCAAGAGTGGCAAAAAGTTGACGAGCATCAATTAGCCCGTGCTCTATCCCATAACCTGGCCTAATTATTTTTGCTTTTTCTAGGCCGGCTATTGAATGAATAAAACCTCTTTGGACTTCTAAAGGTAAAGAGGTTGAGATACCGTTAGGATAAACTTCATATGAATTAAGGCCCTCTGGTTCAACAAAAATCTGGTGTTTGTCCTTATGAGAAAATTTTACAATTTTATCTTCTAAAGAAGGACAATACCTAACCCCTCTCGATTTAATTAATCCTGTATAAAGGGGTGATAATTTTAGATTATCTTTTATTATTTTATGAGTCTTTTTATTAGTATAGGTAATAAAACAACTCGCTCTATTTTTATTAATTTCTTCATTTGTAAACGAAAAAGGTAAAACTTCTTCCTCAGGGGGCTGCCGGCGCATTTTCCTAAAGTTAATTGTTCTTTTATCTAGGCGGGCGCAAGTTCCTGTTTTAAAATGTTTAGTCCTAAAACCTAAACTTTTGATAGAATCAAATAGTTTATCACTTGAACTTTCCGATATCCGCCCTCCAGAAAAGGAATTTAAGCCAATATGAATTTTGCTTTTTAAAAAAGTACCCGCAGCAATAATTACAGATTCGGCAAAAAAATCTTGGCCAAGATTAGTTTTTATACCTAGAACTTTTTTTCCCTTACTGATAATTTCTTCTGCCTTTGCTTGTAAAATATCTATATTCTTATTATCTTCTAGGAATTTTCTTGCCAGCTGTGGATAAATAAACATATCGACCTGAGCTCGAGTTGCCCAAACAGCCTTCCCTTTACTTTTATTCAAAGTTCTATAACTAATTGCACAGCTATCGGTAATTTTGCCAATTAAACCACCTAGAGCATCTACTTCTTTGACCAATGCCCCCTTGGCAACTCCACCTACTGCTGGATTACAAGAAAGCTTCCCAATCGAATCAAGATCAAGACTAACCAGCAATACGGAACAGTCCATCTTAGCAGACGCAAAAGCCGCTTCAATACCAGCGTGGCCTCCACCAACTACAATTACATCATATTTTTCCATATTTGAATAAATGACTGCTGGTCAAAACCCCTTTAACCTGGGAATAAATATCGGAAAGACTACCCGATGCATCAATTATTTTTATCCGTTCGGGCTCTGATTTGGCTAGTTTTAAAAACCCTTTTCTTAACTTCTTATGAAAAGATAAAGGACGAGATTCAATTCTGTCTGGTATTTTTAGCCTTTTTAGGCCAACTTCGGCAGCTACATCTAAAAATAAAGTTAGATCAGGTTTTACGCCTAAAGAAAAAATATCCACTGATTGCTTAACAATTTTTCCTAAGCCCAAAGCATAACCTTGATAAACCAAAGTTGAATCATAAAAACGATCACAAATAATAATATCAAATTTTGATAGATCTTTTTTTAATCTTTCCTCAATTAGTTGCGTCCGAGCCGCTAAATAGAGAAGAAGTTCAGTATGAGAAGAAAGTTCCATCTCTTTTTTGTCCAATAAAATTTTTCTTATTTCTTCACCGATTTTTGTCGAACCCGGCTCGCGATAAAGTTGAATCTTTAGCTTCTTTTTTTTAAAAAAATCCTCAAGAAACTTAATAACACTGCTTTTGCCGCAACCCTCTAAACCTTCGAGAGTAATAAATTTAGCTTTTGATTTTTTCATTTTCTCCGCCATATAGTCCCTTCCTTTGTATCTTCTAGAACTATACCCTTAACTAAGAGCTGATCCCGAATTTGGTCTGATTTATCAAATTGTTTTTTCTTCCTGTATTGATTGCGTAAAGCTATAAGCTCATCTACTTTATCTTTACTTATTCCAGTTAACTTCTTTTTTGAAAAGCTAAAACCAAAAACATCTATTATCTGATCCAAAACCCGCTTATAGCCGGTTAGCTTTTTTTCTTTATCTTTGTCATCACTTGTCAGTTTTCCGTTAGCTTGGCTTATTAGATCGAATAATACCGCAAGGCCTCTAGGCATGTTAAAATCATCATCCATTGCTTTGATAAATTTTTCCTGATAATCCTGGCCATTGCTACTGGCCTCAGAAGCTAAGTTTTTATTAAATTTTTTTGTCTTTAGATAATTTTCCAATTTTTCTTTTAATATTTTAATATGTTCATAGGCTTTTTTTGCTTCCTCCATCTTTTCCCAAGAAAAATCAATTGAAGAAGAATAGTGAGCCTGAGAATAAAAAAGCTTTAAAACATCAGCCGGGTATCTGTCTAAAACTTGAGAAATTTTCACAAAATTACCTAATGACTTAGACATTTTCTGAAACTTAATAGTTAAAAGGCCGTGATGCAGCCAATAGTTAGCAAAGTTTTTTCCGGACAAACTTTCGGCTTGAGCAATCTCGTTTTCATGATGAGGAAAAATTAAATCTCTCCCTCCCCCATGGATATCTAAACTATCGGTATTTAAATATTTTTGACTCATTACAGAGCATTCAATATGCCATCCCGGCCTTCCCCTGCCCCAGGGGCTATCCCAGCTAGGTTCAGACTCTTTGGCTTTCTTCCAAAGAGCAAAATCAAGAGGATCGCCTTTATTTTCATCTGACTCAATCCTTACCGAAGATCGAATATCGTCTATTTTTTGGCCAGACAACTTTCCATACTGTTTAAATTTTCTTACCTCAAAATAAACTCCCGTATCAGTAACGTAGGCATAACCTTTATCAATTAACCGTCTTATATAATTGATCATAGCTTCGATATTTTCAGTAGCTTTGGGCTCAACCTCAACCGGCTTTAGCTCTAATCTTTCTAGGTCTTTTTGATATCTTTTTATATATTTAGCTGATAATGATTCCCAGTCAACTTCCAACTGTTTTGCCCGGTTAATAATTTTATCATCGATATCTGTAATATTACGAATAAAATCAACCTTGTAGTTTCTAAACTCTAGATAGCGGCGGATAACATCGAAAACACACAAGGAACGAGCGTGGCCAATATGGCAATCATCATAAACAGTCACCCCGCAGGTATACATTTTAATAATTCCTTCTTTAGCTGGTTTAAATTCTTGTTTTTTCTTAGTTAATGAGTTATAAATTTTTATCATCTCAGACACCTTTTAATAACACTGCCGCTAAACAGCTTATCGCGTTAACTCCTCCTAAAACTTCTATTTTTTCTTTTGACTTTATCTTTAAATTAATATCAGATATTGCAAAAATATCTTTTAATGCTTTGACAATACTTTTTTTATAAGAGACTAACCTGGGTCTTTCGGCCACTAAAGTAAGATCAATATTTACTATTTTGTAGTTTTTTTTTGTTTTTTCTAAAACAGCCTCGACAATTTTTTTGCTTTTTATGGTTTGGCTTTTTTCATCAGAGGGAGGAAAGTAGTCTCCAATATCGCCCAGGCAAGCTGCCCCGCAGATTGCATCTGATACCGCATGCAAGACCACATCTCCATCCGATACCGCTTCAAGCCCAAAACCGCAGTTTATTCTAACCCCTCCTAAAAAAAGAAAATCTTTTTTATCTGTAAACTTATGAAGGTCATATCCTAGGCCAACTTTATATTTTTCCATATTTTTCTACTGCCCTTGCTAAAATAATATCTTCTCGATAGGTTAATTTAAAATTTAATGAATCCCCTTCGACTACTTTTACAGCCTTACCGCTTTTTTCAATTAATTGAGCTGAATCTGTAAAAACAGTTCTTTTATATCTTTTATATGCCGCTTTAATCAGGTCTTTTTTAAAACCTTGCGGGGTCTGAATAGAACAAAAATTACTTCTATTTAAAGTTTTTTTAACTAAACTTCCCCTTAGCTGCTTTAATGTATCTTTTACCTTGACCCCTGGAACCACTGCCGAATGCTCTTTTAATTCTCTAATAACTTTTGACACTATCTGTTTTTTGACAAAAGGACGGGCGCAATCATGAATTAAAACATAGTCCAAATCATTTCTTATTTTACCCAACCCATTTGCAACGGATTGTTTCCTTGTTTTTGCCCCTTCTACTAAATCTATTCTTTTATCAGATATAAACCTTTTTGCTACTTTAAAATGCTTTTTCTGAAGAACCAATATAATCTGTTTTATCTGGCTAATAGCAGAAAAAGTCTTAAAACTGTAGAAAAAAAGAGGTTTACCCGCCAAAAAAATATTCGCTTTGGGCAGGCCAATACGTTTGCCCAAACCAGCACAAACGATTACTGCTGCAACTTTCATTTTAACTAGCCAACTTAGTAAATATAATTCTGCCGCTAGGATTTTGTAGCACCGAGGCAACTTCCACGTTAACGGTTTTGCCAATCAACCTTTTGCCTCCTTCAACAACCACCATAGTTCCATCTTCTAGATATCCGATTGCTTGATTCCGTTCTTTTCCTTCTTTTACTAACTTTAGATTAAAGGTATTTCCGGCTATAAGTGATGGCTTTAACGCATTGGCAAGATCGTTTATATTTAATACCTTTACTCCTTGAAACTGGGCAACCCGGTTCAGATTATAATCTGTAGTTAAAACTTTAGCACGATGCTTTTGAGCCAATTTAATAATTTTTTCATCAACAGTTTTAACTACTGAAATTTCCTCTTCGGTAACTTCAGTTTCAACATTAGGTTGCCTTTTTAAATCATGAAGTATTTCTATAGCTCTCTTGCCTTTTTGCCGTTTCATATGATCTGTTGAATCAGCTAAAGTATGCATTTCATTTAAAACAAAACGCGGAATAATAAACTTTGCCTCAACAAATCCAGTTTTTACAATATCTAAAATTCTACCATCAATTATACTGCTGGTATCAACAACAACTTCCTCTTCTCGTAATTCACTTCTTTTAAACTTTACATAAGGAATTACTACATTAAATTCATCCTGGCCTTTTATCCCCAAAGTTAATCCTAAATAAACAAAAATAATCGTAACAAATAATTTAATATTACCTAAAAGACCAGCTGATAAATCTTGCGGAAGGGGAAATTGAGAAAGGGCTAGGCCAAATACAGCAGAAAGAAACAAACCAAGTAAAATTCCGAATACCGCGCTGCTTAACCCCTTTAGTGAAACTTTTCTCCCTAGCGTCTCTAAGAACACAACGAAAATACCTACTCCAAAACCTATTGCAGCAAACAATAAAGAATTTTCGCTACTCAAAGAAAACCCTAATAACACAAAAACAAAAACAAAAAATATTCGCAAAAAGACTAAAGCCCACATAAAAACCTCCTCAGTTAGTTACATATACCTTCAAATGATTTTCCCGCCATGTCATTGCGAGTTCTTGACAGCCATGCTTTTAGCTGTTCACTTGTCAAGAGCGAAGCAATCTCTATTATAGTTGTTGGAGATTACTTCGTCGGCCTACGGCCTCCTCGTAATGACAACGAGAAACAAGATTGCTTCATCACTTCGTTCCTCGCAATGACATTAAAATTTTATTTTACTTAAAAAGTTTCCTATAAACATCTCCTAAATTAGAAAATGTTTGAACTTTATCAGCAAATTTTTTATCAACTTCCTTTTTGCTCGCTTCCGGCATATAGCAATATTTAAAATTTGCCCGATCTATTTCTCTTAATCTTGAATTTATATTCCTAACCCGCCTTAATTCGCCCCCTAGACCTACTTCACCGATAAAAACGGTCTCCGGCGGCACTTTTTTTTCCAAAAAACTTGATATGATCGCAACTACGGCTCCTAGATCTGCAGCTGGATCATTTATCCTCAGGCCTCCGGCAACATTTAAAAAAATATCCTCTCCCGATATTGGAACTTTTAATCTTTTTTCAATTATTGCAACCAATAAAGAAAACCTGTTAAAATCAAAACCTAAGCTCCTTCTTCTTACAGTTCCAAAAGTTGCCCGGCTAACCAATGATTGTAACTCCACCAAAACAGACCTTAAACCTTCAAGAGGGCAAATTACGCAACTACCTGAAGAAGATTCTTTTCTGTGAGGTAAAAAAATATCATTAGTTTTTTTGACTTCCGATAAACCAGTGGAAGTCATATCAAAAACAGCAATATCACCGGTTGGGCCAAATCTATTTTTTATTGAGCGGAGTATCCTATAGTTAGAAAGTATCTCTCCTTCAAAGTAAAGCACACTATCTACCACATGCTCAAGCAACTTAGGCCCAGCTATTGCTCCTGACTTTGTTACATGCCCTACAATAAATATAACCACACCTAAAGCTTTTGCTACCTGAGTTAGATAATCAGCACAACTTCTTATCGAAAGAACACTACCCTTTACTCCGCCGGCAAAAGAACTAGTCATAACCTGAATAGAATCTACAACTATAAATTTAAACTGTTCTTTTTCTATTGTTTTATAAATATTTTCTACCTTTTCTTCATCGCTGATATATAGCCGGTCTGAACTCACATTTTTAAGGCGCCTAGCCCTAACTCCTATCTGCTGCGGAGATTCTTCAGCACTCACATACATCGTTTTATCTTCTTTAGATAGTTTTGAAGCTACTTCTAATAAAAGCGTAGACTTACCTACCCCTGGTTCTCCACCAATTAAAACCACCTGGCCGGATACCAATCCGCCTCCTAAAACCCTATCTAGCTCAGAAAAATGAGTTTGATATCTTTCTTGTGCTGATCCCTTAACGTCTTTAAGCAAACAAGGCGATGCTTTAACTTTGCTTTTTAGTTTGTTTGATGAAAGCTTGACATCTTTCTTTCGGAAAGTTTCCCAGCCTCCGCAATTAGGGCATTTGCCCATCCATTTCACTGATTGATATCCACACTCACTACAACTATACATAATACGTTTTAGCTTTCTTTCGACAGATGATGGACGACCGCTTCGCTAAGACGATGGATGATAGAAGATTTCGTCTCTCATCCGTCGTCCTTCGTCCTTCAAAACGATTGTTTATCTCCTGTCTTTGGGTTTATATAATAACTTCCAGGGGTTATTTTTTATATCTGAGATAAACTCTTCAGTTTCATAATACAAAGAATCATCATAAAATAATTTCCCAATAGTGCCTTTTTTACTTCTTACATCTTTAATTAAACCTTTTGCCTCCAAACTAATATCTTCTAAATTTTTAACAGTATTTTCTAAAGATTCTTTAATCTCCCCTTCTTTAATAAATATTCTTAACTCACTCATGGTTTTACTAAAACTAGAAAACAACTTAAATAAAGGTACAGGAGATATGCCTTCAACCGTTTCTCCCTTTTTTATATATCCAGAAAATTCATCCGGCGGTGTAATCTCAAGGTATTTTTCTCCAAATAAACTTAAACTATTTATAAAAAAATAAGACCCTTGCGGTATTTTCATTCCTCTTTGAATATTAACTTTAGCTTGAACATGAGGCCCATCTGTATCATTTACAACCATGACCTCCTGAACTTCTCCTATATCTACACCACAAAACCGTACTGGAGAAGCTCTTTTCATTCCTTCAGCAAAATCAAAAACAACTTTTATTTTATAGCCGGGTTTAAATAAACTAAAATCTTTAATTGAAACCAAAGTTATAAATAGTAAAAATAATCCTACTAGAAAAAAAACCCCAATTTTTATATAAGAAAGTCTTTTTTTAATTTCCCATATGTTTTTACTCACCTATTTTCCTCCTTCTATTTTTAGGGCAGGGCAAGCTCTGCCCTACTTTATCCTTTAACCTTGAACCTTTATCCTTATATTTTATACTTCCATCTCCTTTATCGGGCCTCCCGAGACTCCTTGAATAAATTGAAGTAAACGTTTATCTTTTGTATTTTTTAAATCTTGATTTGTGCCTTCAAAAATAACCTTACCCCCTAACAGAAAAGCTACGCGATCTGCTATCTTTAGGCCAGTTTCTAAGTCGTGAGTAACCACCAATGAAGTAACCGAAAGCCGGCTATGTAGATCTTTTATTAAAGAAACTATTTTATCTACTGCAATAGGATCAATCCCGGTTGTAGGTTCATCATAGATAACAATTTTAGGATTATAAATAATCGCTCTAGCAATAGCAACCCTCTTTTTCATCCCTCCACTTAGCTCATAAGGATACATATCTTCTATATCAGCCAACCCAACCAAAGCAAGAGTTTGACTGACTTTGTGACGCATTTCTTTTTTGCTCATATTGGTGTGTTGTTTTAAAAAGAAACTTACATTTTCCCAAACTGTTAAAAAATCAAAGAGCGCGCTATTTTGAAATACCAGCCCAAACTTAAGCCTGATTTTTTCTAATTTATTCTTAGTCAATTGGGTAATCTCTTGGCCGTCAACAGAAATCATTCCGGAATCAGGCCGGAGAAGCCCTAAAATAGTCTTAAGCAGAACAGTTTTTCCAGCTCCGCTTCTTCCAATAAGAAGAAAAGTTTCGCCTTTGCCTATAGTTAAATCTATTCCCTTAAGAACATTTTTTTCTCTAAAGGATCTTTTAACATTGTTTAGTTTAATCATCTCTTTGCTCATATAAAATAAAAAAATGCTGTTAGTATACAATCAAAAACAATAATTAAGATAAAAGAACGTACTATTGAACGTGTTACAACCTTAGATACATCTATCGAAGAAAAAGGCCTAAACCCTTCAAAACAACAGACAAAAGCAATAATACTACCAAAAAATAAACTTTTTACCAAGCTATTTGCAACATCAACCAAACCTAAAGATTCAATAGTCATTCTCATATATAAACCAAAAGACACAGAAAATTTTAACGAACCAACTAGATACCCCCCAAAGATTCCCAGCAAATCTGCATAAATAACTAAAATCGGAAGGCAAACCACCAAAGCAATAAATTTAGGAACAACCAGATAATCGATGGGTTCAACTCCAAAAACCTCCAGGGCATCAACTTGTTCGCTGATTTTCATCGAGCCAATACCAGCTGTAATCGATGCTCCGCTTCTTGCGGCAACAATCAAAGCTGCGGTCACCGGCCCAAGCTCTCTAACCAATGACAAAGCTACCAACGAAGCAAGATGAATTTCTGATTTAAATTGTTGAAGCTGATAAGCACTTTGAAATGCAATAATCATCCCCATAAAAAAAGCAATCAAAGAAACTAAAAAAAAACTGTCAATTCCTACAAAAATTATCTCTCTTCCTAAAGACTTAAGATCCCGTTTTTTGGTAAACAACCAATAAAATATCTCTTTGATAAAAGAAATAATATTTCCGGTATAGCAAAAAAAATCTTCAATTTGCTTTAAAAAAAACATCTTTAAAATTCCGTCTTCCTCTCAACTCCTAAAATTGTTTCTTCTTCTTGCATCCTCAGTTTTAAAAAATTATTATTTTCTAAACTATATCTGAGCTCTGTACCTGCTTCCTCTCGTGCTTCGGTATCTATTTCAATATTAAATTTATCATCTATTTGCTTCTTTAAGCCAACTTCATCTTGAGCCCCAAAAATCTGCCACCCGTCAACAAATAATTTCTGGGATACAAACCTTACTCCCGGAAAAAAGTTTTCAGGATCCCTTATATCTAAATCCCCTTTTAGCTCAAAAACACTGCCCTCATAAAGAAGAACTTCAGCATCGGTAACATTAAATACAGGCGGGGTTCCCAAGAAACTGCAGCGAAGCCTTTCAAAAGGCACACCTTCATAAACACCATCAACAATCACAAAACTACCGCTTACTAAAAAGCTGTCAAAGTCACCCCAAATTTTAGTTTCTAAACTTATGTCTCCTCTTAGGTGTTCTGTTTCTTCTTGCCAGTTTCCGGAAAAATTAAAAAGAATTTTTTCTTCCTCCAGATCAATAGTACCTGCGCCAGAAAATTTAGAAGATTTAATTTTATCGATAAATAAAATATCTCCTCTTTTAACTGTCTCCATCTGGAAATTGTTTATTTCTTTATCTCCCAATTTTAGATTTTTCCCTTGAAGAAGAAATACCGGCACTTTATTTTTTCTATCAACCTTATAACTAATATCCCCGGATATTTGATAGTCATCCAAGCTTAGATTAGCTATTTTAATTAGTTTTTTAACTAAATTAACTTCAATATAATTGGGATACACCTTACTTTCTCCAAAAAGGTATAAAGAAAAAAACAACAAGAAAAGGACTAAAAAATTCTTCATTCAAATTTTAGTGATTGTCCTTTTTTTAGCGCTTTTATAGTAATCGGCCTTTCCTTTGCTTTCTTTATTCTCTCTGAAAACCTGCCTCTAATTATATCTTCTGCTAAAGGATCCTCTAAAAACCTTTGAATAACCCTTTTTAAAGGCCGGGCTCCATAACTGGGATCAAATCCTTTTTCAATAAAAAACTCCTTGGCTCCGGGACTAAGTTTTACAATAAAACCCTGCTCGCGAAGACGTTCGTTTACATAACCAATTTCGATTTCAACTATTTTTTCTAATGATTTTTTATCCAAAGATCTAAATACGGTAGTCTCATCTAACCGATTTAAAAACTCGGGCTTAAAATTCTTTTTAACCTCATCTAACAAAGCAGACTTCATCTCTTGATAGTTTATATCCTCATGTTTAGCTTTAAAACCCAACGATCCTTTCCGGCGAATAATATTTGCGCCTACGTTAGAAGTCATGATTAAAATTATGTTTCTAAAATCTACCGAACGTCCATAACTGTCAGTAAGACGCCCTTCTTCTAAGATTTGAAGCAAGAGATTATATACATCAGGATGGGCTTTCTCTATCTCATCTAGTAAGACTACCGAATATGGCCTGCGCCTTACTCTTTCTGTTAATTGCCCCCCTTCTTCATAACCTACATAACCTGGAGGAGCTCCTACCAGCCTTGATACATTAAATTTTTCCATATATTCACTCATATCTAACTGGACCAAAGCTTCTTCGTTGCCAAACATAAACTCTGCTAAGGCTCTAGCCAAAAGAGTTTTTCCTACACCGGTTGGACCTAAAAAGAGAAAAGAACCAATTGGGCGGCGTGGTTCTTTAACTCCGGCACGAGCTCTCCTCACAGCTCGAGAAATTGCCTTAATCGCTTCTTGTTGGCCAATAACTTTCTTCGCTAAAGTATCTTCCATCTTAAGCAACTTCTCTGATTCTTTTTGTTCCAATCTATAGGTTGGCACTCCAGTTACTTGTGAAACTAATTGGGCGATATCTTCTGTTTTCACTTCAGGTGAAATTTTATCTCTTTTTTTACTCCATTCATTTCTTACGCTTTCAAGTTCAAAGCGAAGTTTCTTTTCTTCATCACGTAGTTTAGCTGCCTGCTCAAAATCCTGCTGTCTGATAAAAGCTTCCTTTTCTCTGACTATCTCAGAAATTCTTTCCTCAAGATTTTTTACTCCATCAGGTGCCGTAAGTATCGCCAGCCTGGATCGGGCTCCAGCTTCATCAATTAAATCAATAGCTTTATCCGGCAAAAATCTTCCTGAAATGTAACGGTCGGAAAATTTAGCAGCCGCTTGGAGAGATTCATCGGTAAATTTTACCCGATGATGTGCTTCGTATTTATCACGCAAACCTTTTAAGATTTGGATAGTCTCTGAAACAGTGCTAGGTTCGACAAAAATCATCTGAAAACGTCTCTCTAAAGCTGCATCCTTTTCAATATGTTTTCGATATTCATCAAGAGTTGTCGCTCCGATACACTGAATCTCTCCTCGAGATAAAGCTGGTTTTAAAATGTTTGATGCATCAATAGCACCTTCGGCAGCGCCGGCTCCAACTAAAGTATGAAGTTCATCAACAAAAATAATCACATCCTTGGAACGCTTAATTTCTTCCATAACTGCTTTTATTCTTTCTTCAAACTGGCCTCTATATTTTGTTCCAGCAATCATTAAAGCTAAATCAAGCACGACTATTCGTTTATTACGTAAAATTTCAGGAACAGCCCCTTTAACTACATCTTGGGCTAATCCTTCAACTATTGCCGTTTTTCCTACCCCCGCCTCTCCTAGCAAAACAGGATTATTTTTAGTTCGACGCGACAAAACCTGTATAACCCTTTCAATCTCAGCATTCCTCCCAATAACCGGATCAAGTTCACCTTCTTTTTGTAGTTTAGTAAGATCGCGTCCAAAAGAATCTAAAGCAGGAGTCTTTGAAGAACTTCTTCTGGTTTGGGTGTGAGCTGAATTTGAAGAACCTCCCAAAAGAGCTGAAATCTCATTCCTTGCTTTTTTAATATCTACACCTAACGAAAAGAGAACCTGAGAAGCAATCCCTTCTTCTTCTCTAAGTAATCCTAATAAAATATGTTCTGTTCCAATATAGTTATGTCCAAGGCTGCGCGCCTCCTCGGTAGCAAGTTCTAAAGCTTTCTTAGCCCTGGGAGTAAAAGGAATATCTCCTAAAACTGAAGCCGCGGCTCCCGGTGACATCAGCTTTTCTATTTCAGCCCGCAGACGCCCTAAATCCATACCAATATTTTGTAAAACAGCACAAGCAACACCTTCACCCTCTCGGATTAAACCTAGGAGAATATGTTCTGTACCAATATAATCATGATTAAATCTTCTTGCTTCTTCCTTAGCTAAAACCAGTACTTTTCTAGCTCGTTCAGTAAATCGATTAAACATCCTACCTCCCATTAAAAATGCAATTATTTAGCAAATACCTTGATTATACCCAAATCTAGAACTAAAAACAAGACAGAGTAAATCAGTTAACTATAAAACCACCCTATATCTGGTACCTTACCCCTTCTTTTTTGGTTAATTTTTGAAATTCACCCATTATTTTCTTAGTAATTTTTCCTGGCTTTCCGTCTCCAATTTTTCTCCCGTCAACTTTAACTACAGGCACAATTTCTGCAGCAGTCCCAGTCAAAAACGACTCATCGCTAATATAAAATTCATGCCGGGTTAAAACATGCTCATGAGTGGGAATCTTTAGTTTTTTAGAAATATCTAAAACAGTATCTCTAGTTATCCCGCGTAATGTCCCCATGCATTGAGGTGGGGTAAAAAGCTCCCCTTTTTTGACTACAAATATATTTTCACCTGTACATTCAGCAACATAACCCAAATGATCCAGCATTAATCCTTCCTGGTGCCCTGAATTGATTGCTTCAATTTTACCTAAAACATTGTTTAGATAGTTTAAAGATTTTATTTGCGGATTCACCGCCTCGCATAAATTTCTTACTGTAGGAACAGTTATTATCTTCATCCCTTCTTTGTAAAGCTTGT
>JAWOBO010000038.1:0-35618 GCA_046484225.1 Candidatus Omnitrophota bacterium
TTGATTTTATTTTATTTTACGCTATTATATTTTTTATATCTTTATAAAATTTATTAAATATGTTTAGTATTAAATTTTTAATAATAATTTCTGTTACATTAATGTTTGTTTCTTGCACCCACCAACAAAAATATACCAAAGATTCTAACAAACAGCAGCCTCAGGATAAAAAAGTATTTCATATCATAAAAAAAGGTGATACTTTATGGAAAATATCTCGCCGCTATAAAGTTGGTACAAAGAAAATAATGGAAGCAAACAAGCTTAATTCACCTAATAATTTAAAAATTGCAGAAAAGTTAATTATCCCAATTAATACAGATAAGAATAATAAATTTTTGTGGCCAGCTTATGGAAAAATAGTAAACCCTTACAATAAAAAAAATGGCAAAATACCTAATAAGGGTATTGATATCGAATTAGGAAAAGATAAAACTATTATAGCATCTAACTTAGGCGAAGTAGTCTTTTCTGATAACCTAGGCGCATGGAACAAAACAATAATCTTAAAACATCCAAATAATTTTTATACTATTTATGCTAACTTAGACAAAATGCTTGTATCCTCAAACCAAAATGTAAAAAAAGGGCAGGCTATCGCTAGCTATGATAGTTCAGGAACAAAAACTGTTCATTTTGAAATACGAAAAGATTATATACCAAAAAATCCCCTAAACTATCTTAATTAAATGGATCCTTTTAACAAAAACCCTAACTTAATCAATCTCTCAAAAAGAATTAGTTCTTTCAAGCGAGGCTATCGTCAAAATATAGCTATTCTTGCTGATGACAAAAACGAAATATCAAACCTAATTAACAGCTATTTAACTCACAGAAAAGCCGAACAACTAGTCCATATCTATCTTAACCCAACTTATTTAAACAAAAATAATGTTTTTAAATCCATAGCTTTCTGTTTACTTTCCGAACATAGCTCAACTGTTACAAACTTGGACCAATTGATAACTACCTGCTCTGATAGTTTACCCAAAACTACCAATTTGATTAAAGACTTATTACAAAAAAATATCAACCTTTTAGACACATTAAACCTAATAAATGAGTTTATCCAAGAAAGTAACAAAAACTGTATTTTCATAATTGAAGAATTCCCCCAAGCCAATAAACTTTTTAAGAATTTTTATCAACAACTTGCTAGCTTTGCGATATCTCAACGAAAATGCATGCTTGTGATCAGTTCGTCTCACCCTGAAACCGCAGATAAAATCATAGGCAATGAATTGAACCTTCTTTTTGGTAATTTTGAAAAAATATACCTCAATAAAAATAATTTTTTTGAAAATTTTATTTTACTTGAAAGCAAACTAGATAAACTCAAACCTTCACCGGTCTTTATATCTTTTTTTATCAACATTATTGGCAATAACCAAAGCTACTATCAATTATTTAAAAAAGCTATAAATCAGCACTATACAGAGGTAGAAGAAAATACTATCATAAAGGTCCTAGAAGTTTTACTTTTTAATCAAGAAACTTATTTTTTTCAAAAATTTAATGACAAGGTTAACAAAATCAAATATCACTTCAAAGCGCCTGCACCTATAATTAAAATACTTTTTTTGCTTAGTAAAGGTTATATGCGTAAAGAAAACCTTAAAAGCTTAACTGGTAGCTCAAGTCGCGATATAAACCATAAGTTAAATAAGCTAGTAAGCCTCAACTATCTAAACAAACATGGAAATATCTATAAAATAAAAGATAAACTTTTTTCCTTTTGGATGTCTCACTTTTTTAAATTTTATTCTATTTCTCCTGTGTCTGAGCCTCAAAAGCGAAAAAATCTTTGGCAGAAAGAAGTTCAAGAAGAAATAAACCTTTTTAAAGAAGAATTTGCAAAAAATAGATTGAAAAAAATAGTTGAGCTATTTATGGCTTTCAAGGATGACTCCCTAGCAATTGACAAAGATAGATACAACCTACCTAAATTAGATAATGCAAAAGTTATTTCCTACCCAGAAAATAACTTCCATCTTTTAGTGGGAGAGGGTAAAAAAATTGTATTTGCCGGAATAAAAGAAAAAACAGCCGACGATAAAGATATTCTTGAATTTATTGAAAAAGGCACTAACATCAAAGGTAAAAATGTTCAAAAAATATTTATTTCATTAGATGAATTAACTGATACTGCCAACTTGCTCGCTAAAAATAAAAAGATTACTCTCTGGGATAAAAATAGAGTAAATAATCTTCTTGATATCTATAACAAACCAAACCTTTTGCAGTGTTTATAAAATGAGAATATTAGTAATTTCTGACACTCATACAACTGAACCTAACAAAAATCTTTTTTCAGAACTGGACAAAGAAATCAAAATAAGTGACTGTTGTATCCACGCTGGCGATTTTACTACTTATTCAATATATGAGGAGCTTTCTAAAAGAATTAAAACTTATGCAGTTGCCGGGAATATGGATGATGACCTAATTGTACAAAAACTGCCTAAAAAAGAAGTATTTAATATATCTGATTTTACTTTTGCTCTTATCCACGGTAGCGGAACTCCAAGCACCATAGAACAATACATTCGATACCAATTTCAAGAAAATTTCGAAAAAATAGATATCTTTGTTTATGGCCACTCTCACCAAGCCGCTGATCATAAAATAAACAATAAAATATATTTTAATCCCGGCTCAATTGGTGATACAATAACAACTTCAGAAAGAACATACGGAGTTATAGAGATAAAAAATGGAGCATTAAACAGGAGTATTAAAAAAATTGGATAAACTTTGGGCGCCTTGGCGAATAAAATACGTAAGCCAAAAAAAAGAATCTGGCTGTCTTTTTTGCAAGATTCACAAACAAAAAAAAGATAAAAAAAATCATATTGTTTTACGCTCAAAATATTGTTTTGTAGTTTTAAACCGTTTTCCTTACAATAATGGGCACTTGTTGATTACTCCCTACAAGCACACCGCAAAACTAGAGCAGCTAAAGGAAAAAGAAATTCTTGATATATATAAAACAATGATTAAAATAAAAAAAATTGTTCAAAAAGTTTTACACCCAGATGCATTTAATATTGGATTTAACCTTGAGGAAGCTGCCGGCGCAGGCATAACAGATCATCTACATCTTCATTTAGTGCCTCGCTGGAGGGGTGATACTAATTTTATGCCGGTTTTATCTGAAACTAAAATAATTTCACAAAGTTTGGATGACCTGTACAATAAATTAAAAAAGGAAGCCAAGTGAACACTAGTTTGAAGATGTTTTCGTCATACCATACCCTTTACAGGTTGGCTACTACTTTCACTGACCTGAAAAGTTTTGCTATCGGTATAGCTAAGATATATAAGAACGCCTTTAGAGCCGATAAAGTAACAGTGGTTTTAAAAACTATTGGCTCCAAGCAATATGTTAAAGTAAGTTTTAAAAATCAGACAAAGATTATAAAAAAAGGAGGAATTTCAATACTTACCAAAGTTGAAAAAAATATCCTCAAGCAAGAAAATGAAATAATATTAGACAAACGACTGGTTTATCCTTTTACCTTCATTAAAACCTTAGGTGGAGTCTATATCAAAAGAGGTAAAAAACTTAAAAAGTTTGCTCCAAATGAAAAGAAATGGTTTTATTCACTGTGTGAAGAAGCTAGCTTAGCTCTTAAAATATTTTCTTTGTACAAAGAGCAACAAAAACTAATTTTAAGCTACATAAAATCTATATCCAATTTTCTTAGCCAACATGTCCCAACCTCACGGCTTCACACCAGGCACATTCTTCAAATTTTAAAAGCAATGGAAAAAGAACTATCTTTGACAAAAGCAGAAATAAAGTCTTTAGAGTTTGCAGCTCTCCTGCATGATGCCGGAAAAATGAATCTTCCCCGAAAACTTCTTAAAAAACGAAAACCACTGACAGCAGAAGAATTTGAACTCATTGCCAAGCATCCACAAAAAGGCACTGAACTGATCAAGGATCTTGAATCTTTAAAGCCGGTTATGCCAATAATCCTTTACCATCACGAAAGATATGATGGCAAAGGTTATCCTTCTGGTTTGAAAAAAAATCAAATTCCTTTAGGCTCCCGAATTTTGTCTATAGTCGATTCTTTTGATGCTATGTACTTCGGCCGTCCATACAGAAAAGGCTTCTCGCTCGAAACCGTCAAAGAAGAATTAAAAAAACAAAAAGGTAAACAATTCGATCCAAAAATAGTAGATGTATTTTTAAAAATATTACGGCGTAAAACTATAAAAAGGGCCTTGAGGTATGACTACAAAAAAAAATAAACTGAAAAAAATTATTTCTAAATTTGCCAATAAAAAAATTTTGGTGGTTGGAGACCTTATCTTGGACCGGCATATTTTCGGCAGCGTAAACCGTATCTCTCCTGAGGCTCCTGTCCCGGTAGTTTGGGCTAAAAAAGAAACATTTCGAGCCGGCGGAGCTGCAAACGTTGGCCTAAACTTAACAGATCTAGGCGCCAAGGTAGCTCTTTGCGGGTTAATCGGCCAAGATATCTTTGGTAAACAACTATATTCTTTGCTTAACAAAAAAAAACTTAGCACAAAATATATCTTCAAAGACAAAAAACGACGAACTACCTTAAAAACCAGAATTATTGCCCACCACCAACAGGTAGTCCGGCTTGATTGGGAAACAACCAATCACTTTTCTAAAAGAACCACAACAAATATTATCAACAAAATAAAAAATAACCTAGATAACTTTGACGCAGTAATTATTGAAGACTACGGCAAAGGAATGGTTAATCCCTTATTAGTTAAAGAACTTGTCAGCCTTTGTGGGAAAAAAGATAAAATTATCACTGTAGATCCAAAAGAAGATCATTTTCAATACTACCAAGGAGTAACTGCTTTAACCCCCAACCTTAGTGAAGCTCAAATAGCAGCCGGGAAAAAAGCGAAAAATAAAAGTGAGATAAAGAGTCTTGGAGAAAAAATTTTAAAAGAGTTAAAGCCTAAATCAGTTCTTTTAACTTTGGGAGAAGATGGAATGATGCTTTTTGAGAAAGGAAAAATTCAACATATTCCCACTGCTGCCTTAGAAGTATACGACGTAACTGGAGCCGGTGATACGGTAATTTCTTTATTTACACTGGCTTTAGCAAGTGGGGCAACCAGTTTACAAGCAGCCCAGCTTGCTAACCTAGCTGCAGGATCTGTAGTAGGAAACCTAGGAGCAACAACAACAACCAAAAAAAAGTTAATAAAGATAATTAATGAAAAAAGAAATTAATGTTATTGGAGTAATCCCGGCAAGATATGCATCAACCAGGCTTCCTGCTAAGCTGCTTCAGGATTTGTGTGGAAAATCTATGTTACGTTGGACCTGGGAAAGTGCTTCGGGAGCACGCCTCCTAGATAAACTAATTATTGCTTGTGACCATCCTGAAATCGAAAAAGAGGCAAAAAAAATCGGAGCAGAAGTGGTCAATACCTCTGATCAACATACATCCGGAACCGATCGAATTGCTGAAGCAGTAAGAGATATTGATGCAAAGCTAGTAATAAACATTCAAGCCGATGAACCCTTTATACATCCTTCGACAATTGATAGCCTTATTCAAGAAATGCTTGCGGCTAAAGATTTATCTATGGCAACCGTTAAGAAAAAGATAGAAGACCAAAGCCAAATCAATAACTCTAATGTAGTAAAAGTTATCTGTGACAAATTTGACTTTGCAATTTACTTTTCTCGGCTCCCAATACCTTACTATCGCGACAACAGCAATGATAGCTCCTTTTCTTTGAAATCTTTTCGCAACACCTACTATAAACATCTAGGAATTTATGCCTATAGTAAAGATTTTTTATATACTTTTAAAAATCTACCGATTTCTAAGCTAGAAAAGGCAGAAAAATTAGAACAACTACGTGCTCTTGAGGCAGGATATAAAATAAAGGTTATTGAAACCCATTTTGACTCTTTTGGAATAGATACCTCCGAAGATCTCTACGAAGCTGAAAAAATCTTAATGCAAAAAGGATACGCATAATTATGAAACAAGAAAAATTAATTATCATTGCTGGGCCCTGTGCCATAGAAGATGAAAAAACTACTACAAATATCGCATCTTACCTAAAAGACAATCTCTCTGACCTGCCAATTAAACTTATTTTTAAAGCAAGTTTTGACAAAGCAAACAGAACTTCAGTTGATTCCTACCGTGGGCCGGGTTTAAAAAAAGGTTTAAAAATATTAAAAAAAATTAAAGAAAAAACCAGCCTTTCTATTTTAACCGATGTTCATTGCTGTCAGCAAATAAAAGAAGTTGAGAAGGTGGCAGACATAATACAAATTCCAGCTTTTCTTTGCCGGCAAACCGATCTAATAGTAGAGGCGGCTAAAACAAAAAAAATAATCAATATTAAAAAAGGTCAATTTGTGTCTCCTGAAAACACAAAACACATACTGAAAAAAATAGAATCAACGGGTAATAAAAAAATTTTTATTACCGAGCGTGGCTTTTGTTTCGGCTATAACAACTTAGTAGTTGATTTTCGCGCATTTCCAATTATGAAAAAGTTTGGTTATCCGATTATCTTTGATGTAACTCATTCACTTCAAAGGCCTTCAGCTGAATCAGGAACATCGGGCGGAGACAGTCAATTTGTTAAGCCGCTTAGCCTAGCAGCAGCTGGTGCAGGAGTCGATGGCTTTTTTCTTGAAGTTCATCCTAACCCAAAAAAAGCCTTGTCAGACCGCTTTACAACCTATAAACTTAGCAAGATAAAAGAACTAATTCAAAAAATATTAGCTATAAGAAAAATAATTAATTAAAATGAAAAAACTTAATAAAAAAACTATCCTTGACTGGGCCGAAGACGTGTTGACCACTGAAACCAAAGGCCTTGAAAATGTTAAAGCAAAGCTAGGAAAAAACTTTTTTGAGTCAATTAAGATTGCCTCAAAGTGCAAGGGCCGGCTCATTATCTCAGGAATGGGTAAAGCTGGAATAATCGGTCAAAAATTTTCTGCAACTCTTTCTTCAACCGGAACATCAAGTTTTTGGCTCCATGCAGCTGAAGCAGTGCATGGAGATTTAGGAAGAATTAAAAAAAATGACATTGTGATAATTCTATCTTATAGCGGCCAAACTGACGAAATAAAAAATCTAATTCCTTTTGTTAAAAAAATTGGTTCAAAAATTATCGCGATAACCGGAAACGTAGGATCAAATTTAGCTCAATACTCGGATGTAGTAATCGATGTTGCCGTAGATAAAGAGGCCTGTGGCTTAGGCCTGGCACCAACTACATCTACTACTGCAATGTTAGCAATTTGTGATGCAATTTCAGTAGTTTTACAAAAAATAAAAGGTTTTAAAGAAAAGGACTTTGCGTCTTTTCATCCAAGAGGCTCTCTAGGAAGAAAACTTCTTCTTAAAGTATCAGACATCATGAGAAAAAAGAAATCAAACCCGGTAGTTGACGCAGAAACATCGGTTGATCAGGTTTTATTAAAGATTACCTCCGCACATGCAGGAGCTGCTACCGTTGTAGACAAAAAAAATAAGATAATCGGAATATTTACCGATGGCGACCTCCGCCGGAATTTAAAAAAAGACAGAAATATCTTAAATAAAAAAGTTAAACTTGTTATGTCAGCCAAACCTACGGTTGTCAAGGATAGTGATTTAGCCTCACAAGCCCTTAAGGTTTTAGAAAAGAAAAAGATAGATGAGCTACCCGTTGTTGATAAAAACAATCATCCGGTCGGAATGCTTGATATCCAAGATTTGATTGCAGCCGGCTTGGTCTAGGTTTTAATGTTACGTTCCGATAGAAGACGGACGAAAAGACGATAGACGAACAAATGAAAAAAATGAATGTAAAAAAAATAAAAAAAAGATTAGCTGGGATAAAACTTTTGATCTTAGATGTTGATGGGGTTCTTACCAAAGAAGAAATAGTTTATGATGACCACGGCAGAGAACTTAAAATGTTTAACGTAAAAGACGGTTTAGGAGTCTATCTCCTCTCTATTATAGGGGTAAAAACCATTTTCCTTTCGGCTAAAAATTCACCGATTTTAAAAAAACGAGCAAAAGATATGCACGTAGTAGAAGTACGGGGAGGAAAGATACCCAAAGAAAAAGAACTAAAAGAAATTAAAAATAAATATCAAGTAAATGAAAAAGAAATTTGTTTTATCGGAGACGATTTAATCGACTTAGGAATGATTGAAAAATCTGGGGTCGGAATAGCAGTAAAAAACTCTTATCCGGAAATAAAAAAGGCTTCTGACTACATAACCTCACGTCGTGGCGGTGAAGGGGCAGTACGAGAAATCGCAGATTTAATAATCAACGCCAAAGGCGCCAAGAAAAAAATCTTAAATTTTATCAAAAACCCTAGATAAACTCCTAGTATTGACTTTATCCTCTTATCTGATATAGTAATATTCCTTTAAAGAGAAAGATTATGCGAAATATAATATTTTTGCTTTTAATAGCATTCTTTTGTCTTGGATCTATCTTTGTTAGCTATGGGAGCACCAAGCAGGAAATAGACGATTTTTACCTTTCTAACTTCAAAAAAGACGGCTCCAGCGATTGGGAGATCGAAGGAAAAGAAGCAGTAGTAGATGGTGACTATATTGATATCGAAACCATGGATGCCAACTACTATACAAAAGGCGATACGATATCGGTTAAGTCAAATAAAGCAAGATTGAATCAAAAGAGTCAAAACATCCAACTTGACGGCGATGTGTTAATCGAAAACAAAGAAGGCTGGAATCTTAAAACTGATCACCTTGACTGGCAGCGAAAAGAAAATTATATAAAAACTGAATCTCCGGTACGCACAGAAAGAGACGAATTTTTAGTTAAAGCCAAAGGTTTATATGCTGATTCGCAACTCAAAAAAGCTGACTTCAAAAAAGATGTTCAGGTTACTTATACAGATAAAGACAAAAAGAATGCTACTACCATAAATTGCGATGGTCCGCTTGAAATAGAATATAACAAGAATAGAGCGTTTTTCGAAAACAACGTAGTAGTAAACCATAAGCAAGGGAAGCTCTTTTCAGATACGGCAACTATTTTTTTTGACAGAGAAGAAAAAACAATCACCAAGATTATATCCAAAGGTCATGTGAAAATTGTACGAGATAGTAACGTTACTTTTGCCGAAAAAGTTACCTATCTAGCCGATGAAGAAAAACTTATTCTAGAAGGTAGCCCGCGCTTAATCTATTTTCCCAAAGAAGAAAACAATGATTCTTCAGGTTTTTTTGGAATGGATTAAAATTAAAACAAAGATAAAATAATCAAAATGCGTCTCCTAGAAGTTAAAAATTTGACTAAAAGTTATGGTGCAAACACCGTGGTAAAAGACTTATCTCTTTCGGTAAAAAGAGGAGAAGTCGTAGGTTTACTTGGGCCTAACGGTGCCGGTAAAACTACTAGTTTTTATATGATTGTCGGAATTATCCCACCTGATAACGGCAAAATACTTTTTGATAACGAAGATATTACTTATCTGCCGATTCATTTGCGAGCAAAATTTGGCATTGGATATCTATCACAAGAACCATCTGTATTTAGAAAGCTTACGGTTGAAGAAAATATATTAGCAATTCTTGAAACTTTACCGATAAACCGCAGTCAAAGGTTGAGCAAACTGAATGAACTTCTCAAAGAATTGAGAATATCTCACCTGCGTAAAAACCAAGCCTATACATTAAGCGGAGGAGAAATGCGCAGATTAGAAATTACCCGAGCCCTGGTGACTAACCCTTCTTTTCTTTTACTTGACGAACCTTTTTCTGGTATTGATCCAATCGTAGTAAAAGAAGCTCAACAAATAATCGGAGAACTAAAAGAGAAAGGCTTAGGCATTCTTATCACCGATCATAATGTCCGCGAAACACTTTCAATTACAGATAGAGCTTATTTAATCACAGAAGGCCAAATATTAACCGCTGGAAACTCCGAGGAACTAATTAACCACGACCGGGCTAGAGAAGTATACTTAGGAAAAGATTTTAAAATGTAAAACACGGATGTACACAGATAGATGCAGATACACACAGATAAATAACTAAAGGGAGAGTGGAATTATGGAAGTTAATGTCAAAAAAATTGATAAGCTAAAACACAAATTAGATATAAAATTAACTGGAAAAGAGTTTACTGACAAAAAAGACAAATTTTATGATCAAGCTTCAAAAAAGTTAAAAGTACCTGGTTTCAGGCCCGGAAAAGCACCTCTCAACCTAATTAAAAAACATCACGAAAAAACACTTAAAGATGAGTTTATAAAACAACACCTCCCGGTAATTTACCAACAAGCTTTAGAACAAAGTGAAATTACACCTGCAGGACTTCCTCAGGTTTCTGATATAAAAATAACCGACCAAGCTCTCAGTTTTGTGGCTGAACTAGAGATACAACCAAAAATTGAGATAAAAGAAAGCACTTATAAAGGCATAAAAATCAAAGATCAAAAAACTTCACCTGACTCTAAACAGGTAGAAGAAATGATAAAAAAGTTTAAAGAAGAGGTCAAAAAGATAACTAAAAAAGAGTTTGATGATCAAAAATTAGCTAAGTGGGCTTCTTATCCGGATATGAATTCCTTCAAAGATGCGATCAATACTCAGCTTCATCTTGACAGCTTACAAAAAAGAAGGCAAAATATTGATAATCAAATAAAAACTCATCTTCTTAAGTCTATCAAGGTTGAAGTACCAAAGGCAGAAATAGAAAGATACCACAAACAGTTAGTAGATCGACAAATGCAACAACTACAACAACAGGGAGTAAAACAGCAGGATTTAGAGAAGTATAAGGCTGATTTTGAAAAAAAATTAGAACCTATGGCTGAAGATGAAGTAAAATTTTTCTATATTTTACGAGCAATTGCAAAAAAAGAAAAAATAAAGGAAGACCGGGGAATGGCTGAAGCCGTACTAGGTCTTATCTTGAGCGAAGCAAACTTTAAGTAATAACATTACGACAAAGCAATCTCTCTGTGATGTCATCCTGAGCCCGAAGGGCGAAGGATCTCATTCGTTATAGAGATTCTTCGGCTTCGCCTCAGAATGACAAATTGTTGATAAAGCTTTTTACAATACGAACGTTTTCAATGGAGGTAGAAATGAAAAATCAAACTTATGTCCCGATGGTTATCGAAAAAACTGGACGAGCTGAACGAGCTTACGATATTTTTTCTCGGCTTCTTAAGGATAGAATAATTTTCATTGGAACACCAGTTAATGATAACGTCGCTAATGTAGTTATTGCGCAAATGCTCTTTTTGCAGATGGAAGACGTAAAAAAAGATATAAGCCTATACATTAACTCACCCGGAGGGGCAATCACTGCTGGAATGGCAATCTATGATACAATGCAATTTGTAAAGTGTGATGTTGCTACCTACTGTATAGGACAAGCCGCGTCTTTAGGAGCATTACTTCTTGCCTCTGGAGCTAAAAACAAAAGATTTGCTTTACCAAACTCTAGAATAATGATCCACCAACCTTGGGGTGGATATCAAGGAACAGCAGCAGACATTGCTATTCACGCTAAAGAAATAATAAACGTAAAGGCAAAAGTAAATAGAATTTTATCTGAGCATACCGGAAGATCACTAAAACAAATAGAGAAGGATACTGACCGTGACTATTTTATGTCAGCATCAGAATCTAAAAGTTACGGGATAGTAGATGATGTTATTGAAAAAACTAAAAAAGACAAATAAACTAAAAACGAGGAGAAAATATGACGCGTAAAAAATTAATGACTCCCGGGCCTTCGCCGGTTCCTTCTTTTCTAAGAGAAGTTTTAGCTAAGGAAATAATCCATCACAGAACAGATGAATTTAGAAGCATCTTGGCAAAAGTACACCAAGGACTTCAGAGCCTTCTTTTTACCAAAAATCCTGTAGTTGTCCTTTCAGCTTCTGGAACTGGAGCAATGGAGGCAGCTGTTAGCAATTTATTTTCAAAGGGAGATAAAGTTATTACTATATCCGGAGGAAAATTCGGCCAACGTTGGGCTGAAATTTCAAATAGCTTTTCCTTAGATGTAGTTGAGATAGAAATAGAGTGGGGTGATGCTCCAGATCCTCAAATGTTAGAAAAAGTTCTTGCTGAAAATAAAGACACAAAAGCAGTTTTAACTACTCTTTGTGAAACCTCAACCGCAACAGTATATGATATTGAAGGCATTACAAAAATTGCCAAAAAAGCAGGGGCGATAACGGTAGTAGATGCAATAAGTGGCCTGGGCCAAGATAAGCTTCTCACTGATCAATGGGGAGTTGATGTAGTAGTTAGCGGCTCTCAAAAAGGATTAATGCTGCCGCCTGGCCTTTCTTTTGTAAGCATAAGTGACAAAGCAAAAGAATTAATGGAAAAATCTGATTTGCCTAAATACTATTTTGATTTAAAAAAAGCTTTAGGCAAACATAAAACTAACGATACACCTTACACTCCAGCAGTTACCATTATTGTTGCTTTAGCAGCCGCTTTAGACGCTATTAACAAAGAAGGAGTTGAAGTTCGCTGGCAAAAATTTGCCAAATTAGCCAAAGCCACCCAATCAGCAGCAAAAGCTTTAGGGCTTTCTATTCTTTCTAGCAGCCCTTCAGCTTCGGCAACTGCAATTAAAGTGCCCGAAAATATAAAATCTTCTGAAGTTGTAAAAATTTTAAGAGATAAATACGGCTTAAGCATTGCCGGCGGGCAAGCCCAATTAAAAAACAAAATAATAAGAATAGCTCATATGGGTTGGATAAATGCACAAGATTTAATTTCATGTTTTTCACTTCTTGAGGTTGTACTCAAAGAAGTGGGATATCAATTTAATTCCGGCAGCTCACTTGCACAACTAGAGGAGGTTATCTATGGCCAATAAAGTTTTAATATCTGACAAGTTAAGCAAAGAAGGTATTCAAATTTTAGAGAAAGCTGGTTTCCAGGTTGATTGCAAATACAGTCTCTCGCCGGAAGAACTAAAAAAGGAAATAGCTAACTACCAAGCAATAGTCATAAGAAGCGGTACAAAACTTACTGCAGATATTATTAATGCTGCCAAAAATCTAAAATTTATCGCCAGAGCAGGAGTTGGAGTTGATAATATCGATATCAACGCCGCCACTAACTCTGGAATAATTGTTATGAACGCTCCCGGCGGAAATACGATCTCAACTTGCGAGCAAACTTTTGCTCTGCTTCTTTCAGTTGCAAGAAACATTCCTTTTGCCTACAACTCTTTAAAAGAAAAGAAATGGGAAAGATCAAAATTTAAAGGAACAGAGCTTTATCTTAAAAAACTAGGCATAATTGGCTTGGGAAGAATTGGGAAAGAAGTAGCTAAGCGAGCTTTATCTTTTGGGATGGAAGTCTTAGTTTATGATCCTTTTTTGCAAAAAGAAATTGCCGAACGTTTGGGAATAAAATCTGTTAATTTAGAGGACTTAATTAAAAATTCAGATTTTATTACAGTTCATACACCATTAACCAAAACAACTAAAGATCTTATATCAGACAAAGAGTTTAATAAGATGAAATCTAGCGCCTATATTGTAAACTGTGCCCGAGGAGGAATAATAAACGAAAACGCCCTAGCTAAAGCCTTAGCTGATAAAAAGATAGCCGGAGCGGCTGTGGATGTCTATTCCAAAGAGCCTCCTTTAGAATTAAAATTTATTGATTCTAAAAAATTAATCGCAACTCCACATCTAGGAGCTTCAACAAAAGAAGCTCAATTGAATGTAGCAATTGAAGCAGCGAATTCAGTAAAAGACGCTCTCTTAGGCAAAGCAATAAACAACGCAATAAACTATGCACAACTTGAACCAGAAACTTATCAAGCTATGCAACCTTATTTTAACCTCGCTGATAAAATGGGATCTTTTGTTTCTCAACTTACCGAAGGTGCAATAAAAACTGTAAAGATATCTTACCTTGGTAAAATATCTACTCAAAAAGTAGATATCATCGGAGGAATGTTTTTAAAAGGACTACTCTCGCAACAAGTTGAAAAAGACATAAATCAAATTAATGCGCTAGATGTCGCTAAAGAACGAGGTATAAAAATAGAACAAATTAAAGCTCCCGAAGAAGAAGAATACATAAACTCACTTCGACTTAAAATAACTACCGATAAAGATGAAAAAACTTTAGAAGGAACCCTTTTTGCAAACTCTGACCCTCGCTTTGTAAGCATGAACGGAGTCTCGCTTGAGGTATCTCCATCAACTCATATGTTAGTTATAAATAATAAAGATATGCCTGGTGTAATTGGATTTTTAGGAACTACTTTGGGAGAGGACAATGTAAATATCGCTGGAATGAGTTTGGGTAGACACACCCCCAAAGGTACGGCTCTTACTATTTTAAATTTAGATAATGCGCCTAAAGAAAAAGTGCTTGAAAAAATTAAAACCAACCCTAACATAATATCAGTTAAGGTAATAAAACTCTAAATTAGCTCATAGCTCATGGTTGTTAGCTTAGGAAAAAAATTCGGAGAGTGAAAATGTATCTACTTATTTGCGAAGCAAATTCTGCTCGAAGAGCAGTAGTAGATCCATTATTGCTTTTGATTACAAAAATAATTTTTCCATATAAAATATTTTGCAATATTAGCAATAAAAATAAACAAACTAAGAAATGAATACTGTATTAGTTGGTTTACAATGGGGAGATGAAGGCAAAGGAAAGATAATTGACTACCTGTGCCGCAACACAGATGTAGTGGTTCGCTTTCAAGGCGGCAATAACGCCGGTCACACTGTAATAGCTAACCAAAAAAAGTTTGTCTTTCATTTAATTCCATCCGGTATCTTGCATAAAAACAAAATATGTGTTATCGGGCAAGGAGTAGTAGTAGATCCGGAAGTTCTTTTAGGTGAAATTGAAGCTTTAAAAAAAGCTGGAATTTCTGTTTCAAATAGAAATTTAAAAATATCAAATTTTTGTCATATCATTATGCCTTACCATCGAATTATCGACTCCCTCCGCGAACAAAAAAGAGTACAAAAGATAGGCACAACCAAAAGAGGAATCGGTCCATGCTATAAAGACAGAGTTTCTCGCTGTGGAATAAGAATGGGAGATTTCATCGATAAAGACTCTTTTGCCTTTAAGCTAAAAGATAACTTACGAGAAAAAAATCCTATTTTTAAAGACGCTTACGGGCAAAAAGGATTTAAGTTTAGTTCCGTATATAATAAATACAAAAAGTTGGCCAAAAAAATAAAACCTTTTGTCTGCGATATAACTGACTACTTCTATAAAAAACAAGATAAAAATTTTCTTTTTGAAGGAGCTCAAGGAACTTTCCTAGATATTGACGCAGGAACCTACCCTTTTGTTACTTCCTCTTCAGTTGTTGCTTCCAACTCTCTTCTTGGTTCCGGCCTCCCTTTTATTAACTTAAAAAGAAGAGTGGGAGTAGCAAAAGCTTATACAACCAGAGTAGGAGAAGGGCCCTTCCCTACAGAGTTAAAAGGAAAAATGTTAGGTTATCTACAAGATGAAGGTGGAGAATTTGGTGCAACAACTGGCCGGCCAAGAAGGTGCGGCTGGCTAGATTTAGTTTTACTAAAAAGAGCTATAAAAATCAATAATATAAACACCTTAATTATTACTAAATTAGACGTATTAGGAAATTTAAAAAAAATTAAAGTTTGCTTGAAATATAAAAAAAACCAAAAAATAATTAAAAAATTTCCCTATTCTTTAGAAAAAATAAAACCGATCTATAAAGAGTTTAAAGGTTGGAATAAAGATATCAGTAAAATTAAAACTTTTTCTAAACTACCTAAAGAAGCAAAAAATTATCTTAATTTTATTGAAAAATACCTAGAAGTTCCGATTAATTTTATATCAGTGGGTAAAGACCGGGAAGAAATATTAAAAAAAAGAAAGGGGGAAAGTTAAAATGGATTTGTTTTTAGTTTTCGCAGGTTCGCTATTGGCTTTAATCTTTTGTGGTTATTTAATTCGTTGGATATTAAAACAACCTCAAGGTAATGAAAATATGGTTAAGATCACCAACTATATCTTTGAAGGCGCAAAAGGTTACCTGCGCCAACAATATAAGGTGGTTGGAGCATTCTTCGTTATCGTTTTTATAATATTACTGGCAATGGCCTTAAAAGGCTTACTTGTAATATTTGTTCCTTTTGCTTTTTTAACCGGCGGGATATTTTCAGGATTTTGTGGTTTTTTAGGAATGTACATTTCAACAAAATCAAACGCCCGTACTACCCAAGCTACATCTTCTAGCTTAAACAAAGGCCTAAGGGTAGCCTTTAGTGCTGGGATGGTTATGGGGCTGATGGTCGTCGGCTTAGGCTTAATCTTTTTAACCGGCTGGTTTATATTCTTAAAGCTATATTACTCAAACAATCCTCTTCCTTACGGAAGCAACCTTTTTACTGCTATCACCTCAACTATGCTTTGTTTTGGAATGGGGGCTTCAGGTTATGCTCTTTTTGCACGTTTAGGTGGGGGAATATATACTAAGGCAGCTGATGTAGGCGCTGACTTAGTTGGAAAAGTGGAAACCGGCATTCCCGAAGACGATCCAAGAAACCCGGCAGTTATTGCCGACCAGGTTGGAGATAATGTTGGTGATGTAGCTGGAATGGGAGCCGACCTTTTTGAGTCTTACGTCGGTTCAATAGTTGCAGCCATGGCTCTTGCTGCAGCAGCCGGACTGGGGTCAAGAGGAATTATAACCCCTTTGTTATTAGCTACCGGCGGAGTTGTTGCTTCTCTATTGGGCTATTTCTTTGTCCGCACTAAAGAAGATGCGACACAAAGCTCACTGCTTAAAGCTTTACGAAAAGGAGTCTGGACTGCAGCCGCTTTAACTATTGTTTTTTCATTTTTTATTATTAAAAACTATCTTCCGCAACAAATGGGTATTTTTGGTTCAGTTATCATTGGGTTGGTAGCAGGCATACTAATTGGACAATTTACTGAATATTTCACCTCAGCCCACTACAAGCCCACAAAAACACTTTCAAAATCTTCAGAAACTGGAACTGCTACTTTTATTATTGAAGGCCTAGCTTTAGGAATGATTTCGCCAATCGGCGCTGTAATCACCGTTAGTGCAGCAATTTTAGGTAGTTTTGCAATAAGTGGGGGCTTTCAAAATTATACGATAGGTCTTTACGGTATTGGAATATCAGCCGTTGGCATGCTTTCAACTTTAGGAATAACCTTAGCGACCGATGCCTATGGGCCAGTTGCTGATAATGCCGGCGGAATAGCAGAGATGGCTGAATTAGGCCCAGAGGTAAGGAAAAAGACAGACCAACTTGATTCATTAGGAAATACTACAGCCGCAACCGGTAAAGGTTTTGCTATCGGTTCAGCAGCTCTTACAGCTCTAGCTTTGATTGTTGCCTACCGTAACCATTTAATCAATGAAGCCGGCAGGTTAGATATAGCCTTAGATCTAAATCTAAGCTTACTTGAACCAAATATAGTTATTGGTTTATTTGTTGGCGCGCTCATGCCTTTTGCCTTTTGTTCGCTTTCTTTAAAAGCGGTAGGAAGAGCGGCAGGTTCAATAATTTCCGAAGTTAGAAGACAGTTTTCTCAAATTACCGGTTTGCTTGAGGGTAAAGCTAAGCCTGATTATACCCGCTGTGTAGAAATCACCACAAAGGCAGCTCAAAAAGAGATGATTGTACCTTCTCTTTTAGCTATTATTGCTCCGATTGCCATTGGTATTCTTTTAGGAGTAAAAGGAACTATGGGCCTACTTATTGGAGCCTTAGCCTCAGGATTTGTGTTAGCAATTATGATGGCTAATGCTGGTGGTGCTTGGGATAACGCTAAAAAATATATTGAGGAAGGACATCACGGAGGCAAAGGATCAGATTCACATAAAGCAGCAGTCACCGGAGATACAATAGGAGATCCTTGTAAAGATACAGCCGGGCCATCCTTAAACATTTTAATTAAGCTAATGTCAATGGTCTCTATTGTGTTTAGCGGGCTAGTTATCTCTTTCAGCCTGTTCAAGTAAATAAATATAAGATGGCAGATGGGAGATTGGAGATAATAAAATATATCTGCTAAACTCCAATCTGCAATCTCCAATCTAATAATTTATGGAAGTTGAACTAACAAATTGTCAAAAACACCTAGAAAAAAAAGAACAAGAGTGGGAAAGCCTTTGTGTAAGATGCGGGGCTTGCTGCGGGGCTTTTGACGATCCTTGCCTGCATCTTAAAAAAGATAAATTTGGCAACTATTACTGTCAGATTTATTCAAAACGGTTTGGAATTAGAAAAACTTTAAATGGTCAACTTTTTAGATGTGTTCCGATAAAAAAATTACTTCGTACTCATTGGAAAAACGATCATCTTTGCCCCTACAAGAAACTACAAAAAAAGCCTTCTACAGATATAATATGAAAAAAATAAAAGGGATAAATCTCGGTAGCTGGCTTCTTATGGAAGGTTATATCCTCGGTGGCCCAAATATCGCCGAAACCAAAATAAAAAAAGACTTTCAAAGAAAACAGGGAAAAGTTGAGCTTAAAAAATTTGAGAATTTTTTTCGGAAAAATTTTATTCAAAAACAGGATTTTAAAAATATTGCCCAAACTAAAGCAAAATATATACGGCTACCTTTTAACCAAAAGCTAATAGAAAAAAAGCCGTACTCTTACTCAAAAACCGGTACCCAATTTATAAAAAATGCCCTAAATTGGGCAGCTGAATTCAACCTAAAGATAATCTTAGACCTCCATGCTGCTTGCGGATCACAAAACTGTGACTGGCATGGCGATTCAGACGGATCGGCAAAATTCTGGCAAAAAAAATCATACAGAAATCGAGCCATTAAACTTTGGGCTTATCTATCTGATAAATTTAATGATCATCCCGGCTTAGGCGGATACGACCTGCTCAACGAACCAGTCACCGATAAAAACAATATTAATTTAATTAAAGATTACTATAAAAAAGCAATAGCTGCGATTAAATGCTCTGACAAAAGGAACCCTATCTTTTTAGAAGGAAATTGCTGGGCTCAACAAATTAATTTTCTCGCCGATCTAATTTCTGAAAATATAAAAATTAGCATTCATGCCTATTCACCGCTTTCTTACACCTATGATTTTGTAAAAGGGTTGAGTTATCCGGGAAAAATTGAAGGCCAGCGGTGGAACAAATCAACCATCTATAAATGCATGAAACCTTATGCTGATTTTTCTAAAAAAAATAATGTTGATATTCTAGTGGGTGAATTCGGCATAAATTGGCGCGGCGGTTTTTGGGGAGAAAAAAAATACCTTGATGACCTTCTTTCAGTTTTTGATGATTATAATTTTGGCTACACCTATTGGACCTACAAAGCTATAGCAAACTCGACCTTTCCTGACGGATTGTTTCAGTATCTTGGGAACAACAACTACGTAAAAAGAGAAGGGCCAACTTATGGTTGGCAGAACTACTCTTTATATTGGAAAAAAGAGAAAAAAAAGATTAGAAACTTTTGGCAAACAAAAAATTTTACGCCGAACAAAGAACTTTTAACAATTTTAAAAAAACACTTTAAAAAGAATTAGAAAGTACCGATAGACGATAGATGATGGATGAAAGGACGAAATCGTCTGCCATCTTAGTGAAACAGCCGTCTATCATCCATCGGAACGAAACTATAACTTAGATATGATTGTACCTGCTTTACTTAGCCAAGACAAAGAAAAAATGCAAGAGATGCTTAATATCTGCTCTAATTTTGCAGAGTTAGTCCAAATAGATATTATGGACGGAAAATTCGTTCCTTCCCAAAGCATAACTACCCAAGAATTAGTTCAACTAAAAATTAATACCCCTAATGAACTTCATTTGATGGTCAATAATCCTTTTGCTTGGATAGAGCCAGCTTCTCAAATTGGCTCAAAACGAATAATATTCCACTTAGAAACAGAAATAGATCACAAAAAATTAATTACAGACATAAGAAAATCAGGAATGGAAGCAGGAGTGTCCCTAAATCCTGAAACAAAAATTGAAAAACTAAAACCGATTATCAACCAAATTGATTTAGTACTGTTTATGTCTGTTAATCCTGGTTTCTATGGTGCGGCTTTCATCCCAGAGGTGTTAGAGAAAATTAAAAAATTTAAAAAAATTTGGCCGGATAAAAAAACTGCTATCGACGGAGGAGTTAAAGAAAGCAACTTTCTTAAGATAAAAAATATTGGCCTAGATTATATTTGTATTGGAAGCGCAATACTTAAGTCAGAAAACCCCAAACAAGCATTTTTAAAATTTAGCCGTCTTTAGATGTCTGTAAAGTTAAAAAAGGTTTTATTACATATCTGCTGTGGCGTTTGTGCCGGCCATGCAATAGAAGAGCTGCAAGCTAGAGGTTATCTAGTCTCAGGTTATTTTTACAACCCTAATATCCACCCCTACAAAGAATATCTGCTTAGAAAAAAAGAAGTCAAAAGAATAGCTGACTTTTATAAAATAAAAGTTATCAGCCCTAACTACCAACTAGATAAATGGAAAAAGAAATGTGATAAATTTAAAGATGAAAAAGAAGGAGGAGTTCGTTGTGATGCCTGTTTTAAGCTAAGATTAGAAGAAAGTTATAAAAAAGCTAAAAACGGTAATTGCGACTATTTTACTACTACCTTAACTATCAGCCCCCATAAAAACAGCCAAAAAATATTTAAAATAGGAAAAAAAATAGGAAAAGATAAATTTTTGGCAATAGATTTTAAAAAGAAAAATGGTTTTAAAAAAGCAATTGAAATTTCAAAAAAATTAAATCTATACCGGCAAAATTATTGTGGCTGCATCTACAGTCTGAGGGATAGAGAGAATAAAATAGAAGGTAGAAGTTAGGAATTAGAAGAATTGATTACACTAAAACAAAAGGTAATTATGCTGATTTGGGCGCGCAGCGATCTGAGTAGCTCCCGAAGGGAGCCATTAGGTTTAATTCAGCAATACGATGGATGTGAGCACCCAAATCAGCATAATGGACTTATAAAGATTGATTCGATATAATGACAAAACATTATTACTCTTTTAATAATTATCTACGCAAAACTTTTGGAGTAAGAGTCCAGCGCCTTAGCCTTGATGCCGGCTTTAGCTGTCCAAACCTTGATGGCTCACTCAGCAATCAAGGTTGCACCTTCTGCAACAACAAAGCCTTCAGCCGCTATACAGAGAGTAAAAGGAAGCCAATTAAAGAACAGATCAAGGAATCAATTCAGTTTGCCCGCAAGCGCTACAAGGCAAAAAAATTTATCGCCTATTTTCAAAGCTTTACCAATACTTATGCCGATATTCAAACTTTAGGCAAAAAATACAATCAGATCAAAGGTTTTAAGGATATAGTGGGAATTTCAGTCTCAACCCGGCCCGATTGTATCAACAAAGAAAAGTTAAATTTATTAGCTGAATTCTCTAAAGATTACAAAGTTTATATCGAATACGGCCTGCAATCTGTCCACGATAAAACTTTAGCCAAGATTAACCGCAAACACAACTTTAAAGCTTTTGAAGATGCCCTTAAATTAACCAAACAATACAAAAACATTCATTCAGCTGCCCACATTATTTTAGGGCTTCCCGGAGAATCAAAAGAGGAGATGCTTAAAACTGCAAAAACCTTAGCTAAAATGCTTCTTTGGGGCCTAAAAATTCACTGCCTGCATATTGTAAAGAATACAATCTTAGCTCAACAATACTACAAAAACAAAGTTAAACTTCTCAGTAAAAACCAATATTTAGATATCTTGATAGATTTTCTAAGATTAATTCCGAAAGATTTTGTAATGCTTAGATTAGTATCCGATGCAAACCCAAAACAATTAATCGCCCCTAAATGGCTCAACCAAAAAAGCAAAATACTTACTGAATTGGATAAAAGATTAAAAAAAGAAAATATTTGGCAAGGAGAACTGATTAACTAACAACCAATTGTAATAATTAATAAAATAAAATGTTTTTTATATAACTCTTTTAATATCAATAGATTATAAGCATAAAAAGCGCCCACAATTGTTTTAGATAAAAATGAAAGTATTAATTAATAGAATAAGTAAAGGCAAAGTAGAAGTAGCAAAAGAAGTTATTGCTTCTATTAATAAAGGTTTGACTGTATTTGTAGGTATTGAATCTAACGACACCGAGTCAACCCTTGTAACTGCTTCTAAAAAGATTGTAAATATGCGGCTATTTGAAAATGACTCCGGAAAACTTTCAGAATCAGTAAAAGAAAAAGGTTATCCAATTCTTTGTATTCCTAACTTCACTCTTTGTGCCTCAACAGAAAAGGGGAGGCGGCCGTCTTTTGAAAAAGCGATGAAACCCGATGCAGCAAAAAAAATGTTTGCTAAATTTATGGTTTTGTTGCAAAATAAGATAGATCTTCAATCAGGAATATTTGGAGCTGATATGGCTATAGATTTAGAGCTAGACGGCCCAGTAAATATAACGGTTAAGGCATGATGAAAGTACCGATAGACGAAAGACGATGGATGAAAAGACGAAAACGTCTATCGTCCAAGCAAAGCGGTCGTCTGTCGTCTCTCGGAACAAAACTATAAACACGATGTATCCTATACTTTTTAAAATTGGTCCGGTTACAATTTATACCTATGGGTTTTTTATATTCTTAGGAGTATTATTCGGATATCTCTTATTTCAAAAAAGAGCTAAAGAAGTAGGAATTGATAAACAGCAATCTTCAAATATATTCTTCTGGGCATTGATAATCGGCTTTCTTGGCGCAAGAATTACCTATATCCTTATTAACTTGCAGACTTTCATTAAAGCTCCTTTAGATACAATTTTAAGTCGAAGTGGTTTTGTTTTTTATGGAGGAGTAGTTTTTGGCTTACTTTATCTTTTTTTATTTACCAGAAAACACAAAATTAAGCTTTTAAAAATTACCGATATATTCGCCCTGGCCATTCCCTTGGCCCATGGTTTTGGAAGAGTTGGCTGTTTTTTCTACGGTTGTTGCTATGGTCAAACAACACAATCATGGATTGGAATCAAATTCCCGCTTGGCTCACCAGCTGGTTTAGAAAACGCAAAAGTCATACCCACTCAATTGATTTCAGCTGGTTTTTTATTTATTTTGTTTTTGTTTTTATTTACAATCCGAAATAAGGTAACTCATATTGGTAGGCTTACTGCTTATTATCTTTTAACTTACTCTTTATTTAGATTTATTATTGAGTTTTTCCGCGGAGATCCCAGAGGATTTTTCTTTATTTTTTCAACTTCTCAATGGATATCTCTTTTTTTTATTCTTTTAGCAATTATAATTTTGGGCAAAAAACAAGCAAAATATAATTAATTTTTAAAAATGAAATTCGCCACCTCAATTCATTGTATGGACGGAAGAATACAAGAACCAATAATACAGTACCTGAAAAATAACTATAAAGTAATCTATGTTGACACAATAACCGAACCAGGCCCTTGTAAAATCATTGCTGACAACAGCGACAAAGCAACAATCAACTCAATTATCAAGCGAACCAATATCTCTGTAAATAAACACCACTCAAAGCTGATAGCTATATCCAGCCATTATGACTGTGCTGGAAATCCTTCTAGCAAAAAAAGAAAAAAAACGCAAATCAAAGCATCTGTTGAGTTTATAAAAAAAAGTTATCCCCAAATCGAAGTAATTGGGCTATGGATCAATAATCAATGGAAAGTTAATCAATATCTATAACTACGATCGCTTGAATAAACTCCTAAATTAAGTATAATATCTACTTATGATAAAAATTGCTTTAGCTCAAACTAACCCTACTGTCGGCGATCTTAGGAAAAATGCTAAAAAAATCAATGAATCTATAAAAAAAGCTAAAAAAAATGGGTCAAACTTTATAGTTTTTCCTGAATTAGCCTTAACCGGATACCCTCCTGAAGATCTTTTACTAAAAAACTATTTTATTGAAAAAAATCTCAAAGCTTTAAATAAAATAAAAAAAGAGACTGCTGGCATTACGGTAATTATAGGATTCGTCGACAGAAATAAATTTAAAACTTATAATAGCTGCGCCATAATCCAAGACAAAAAAATAATCGATATTTATCATAAAATCTATCTACCCAATCACGGTATTTTTGACGAAAAAAGATACTTTAACCCCGGAAAAATATTACCTATTTATGAAGCTGGCAATAAAAAGTTTACTATAACTATCTGTGAAGATATTTGGATAAAAAAGCATCAGCAGAGTTTAAGAAACAAGCACCTTGATTTTATTATAAACATTTCAGCTTCACCTTTTAGTATCAAAAAAATAGAACAGAAAAAGAAAGTTCTGTCTTCGGCAGCTAAAACTACAAAAGCATTCATTTTTTACTGTAACCTTGTTGGTGGGCAAGATGAAATAGTTTTTGACGGAAGAAGCCTGGTTTATTCACCAAAAGGAAAACTCCTAAAACAAGCTAAAAAATTTTCAACTGATATAATTTATTTTAACCCAAAAAGGTTTAGGCAAAAAACAATCCAAATAAAATCAAATAAAATAGAAAACATCCATTCAGCTCTTTCTTTGGGAATCAAAGATTATATGCGCAAAAATAAATTTCAAAAAGCCATCTTGGGACTAAGCGGGGGGCTAGACTCGGCTGTAACTTTAGCAATTGTGGCAAAAAGCATAGGCTCAAACAGAGTAAATGCCTTAATTATGCCTTCCTGCTACTCATCTAAAAGAAGCCTGACTGATGCAACCAAAATCTGTAAAAACCTAGGTATAAAATACTATACAGTAAAGATCAACAATATCTTTAATAGTTTCAACAAAAATCTCAAACCTTATTTTAAAAATTTGCCGGCTGACAGCACCGAAGAGAACCTTCAAGCTAGAATCAGAGGAAATATACTTATGGCTTTTTCAAATAAATTTGGCCACCTAGTTGTAACCACCGGTAATAAAAGCGAGATATCCTGCGGTTATTGCACCCTTTATGGTGATATGGCCGGTGGCTTTGGAATTTTAAAGGATGTTTATAAAACATCAGTTTACCAACTAGCTCGATTCATAAATAAAAAAAATAAAAAAAAGATAATACCGAGATCAATCATTACCAAAGCTCCTTCAGCAGAGCTAAGGCCCAACCAAAAAGATACTGACAGCTTGCCAAACTATAACTTATTGGATAAAATATTGCATCTATATGTAGAAAATGACATAAATTTTCAAGAAATCGTCAAAAAAGGTTTTGATCGAAAAACCGTCAAAAAAATCATCGAAATGGTAGACTCTTCTGAATACAAAAGAAGACAGGCTCCCATTGGAATAAAAATCAGCGAACGAGCTTTTGGCAAAGATCGCAGAATGCCCATAACCAATAACTTCACAACTTAAAATGACAGATGTATTTATAGGCCTTGGCTCAAACCTCGGCAACAGAAAGAAAAACATAGAAAAAGCTATTGAAAAAATAGCCTCTATAAAAGAAACAAAAATAAAAAAAAGATCTTCACTAATTGAAACAAAGCCCCACCAAGCGCCCGGGCCTAATTATTTAAATGGGGCAATAAAAATAGATACCGATTTATTACCAGAAGAATTACTCGATAGCTTAAAAAAAATAGAAACAAAACTGGGAAGAAAACGTAGTTTTAAAAATGCACCGCGTATGATTGACCTAGATATATTATTATATGGCAACGAAACAATAAAAACTAAAAAACTCACAGTTCCCCACCCCAGGCTAAAATTCAGAGATTTTGTTAAAAAATCTTTGAGGGAGATCGAACCAAACTTAAAATTATCTTAAAATGATTACAACAAGAAGTATTGCCAAAATAAAAAAAATAGTAGAAAAAGCAAGGAAAGACAACAAAACAATAGGGTTTGTACCCACCATGGGCGCTCTTCATAAAGGCCATCTTTTTTTGGTCAACAAGGCAAGAAAAGAGTGCGACTATTTGGTAGTAAGTATATTTATAAATCCTTTACAATTTGGCCCCTCGGAAGATTTCAAAAGCTATCCCCGCAATATAAAAGCAGACAAAAAGCTATTAAACGAAAAAAAAGTTAACCTTTTATTTTATCCTCAAGCTGATAAAATGTACAATCCTGATTTTTCTACTTTTGTCAAAGAGATAAAGCTAAGCAAAAACTTGTGTGGAAAATCCCGGCCTGGTCATTTCAAGGGAGTAACTACCATAGTTACAAAGCTTTTTAATATAGTCAAACCTGATCTTTCTTATTTTGGGCAAAAGGACTATCAGCAAGCCTTAATTATAAAAAAAATGGTAAGAGATCTTAATTTTTCTGTAAAAATAAAGATTGCTCCAACAATAAGAGAAAAAGATAAGCTGGCTTTAAGCTCACGTAACTTATATCTTAGCAAAAAAGAACGCAAAGAATCACAGGCTATATATCAGGCTTTACTGCAGGCAAAACAAATGATTAAAAACAATGAAAGTAACCCAAAAAAAATCATCAATAAAGCAGAAAAAACAATAAGAAAAAATTCTACAGCCTCAATTGATTATATTGAAGTTCGAAATGCAAATAATTTAGAAAAAATTAAAGAAATAAAAGGTAAAGTTTTTATTGGAATTGCCGTTTACTTTGGCAAAATACGTCTTATTGACAATATCATTGTAAACAAAAATTAGCGTTTATTCGTATAATATTAGTGTTTATTCGCGTTTAAAAGGAGATAAAAATGAAAAAAATAGGTATAGTGGGTTGTGGTGCTATCGGAGAAGGGCTTGCTTTATTTATTAATAAAAATCTATCTGGCCAAGCCACTTTAACAACTTTAGCCGACAAAAGAAAAACAGCAGCAACTTCTCTCAATAAAAAGTTACCAAAAAAAGCTAAAATTAAAACCATAAAAAATTTAGTTAAAGAGGTAGACCTTGTAATTGAAACTGCCTCACAAGCTGCTGCTTGCCAGGTGATAAAGCAAACTTTAAACTATAAAAAAGATGTAATTATTTTAAGCGTAGGGGCTTTAATAAAAAATCTAGAAATATTAAAAAAAACTCAAGCAAAAAATATAAATCTATATATACCTTCAGGCGCTATCTCTGGAGTAGATGGCTTAGCAGCTTTAGCTAAAGGAAATATAAAAAAATTAACTATTACAACCTCTAAACCACCAGCTGGACTAGCCGGGGCTAATTATCTAAAAAATAAGAAGATAAATATAAAAAAAATAGATAAACCAACTATTATTTTTTCAGGAGACGTTGCTGAAGCTACAAAATATTTTCCAAAAAATATTAATGTCGCCGCAACTTTACTTTTGGCTTCTAAATTTGATAAAGTTAAGGTTGTAATTAAATTAAACCCAAAAATTAAAAGAAACATCCATAAAATAGAAGCTATGGCGGATGAAGCTAAAATAAAAATAGAAGTTGAAAATGTTTCTTCAAAAATAAACCCTAAAACAAGCGCTTTAACAATTCTTTCGACTCAAACATTACTTGAAAAAATCTTTTCACCGGTAAAAATCGGAACCTAATGTACAATCTGTGTGCATCTGTTTCTATCTCTGTAAATCTGTGTTTTAACTATGTATAATTATATAACGATAAAAGGGGCAAAAGAACATAATTTAAAAAACATTAATGTTAAAATCCCTAAAAATAAAATAACCGTGGTAACCGGACTTTCGGGTTCAGGCAAGTCATCATTAGCATTTGATACTATCTATGCTGAAGGACAACGCCGTTATGTAGAAAGCTTATCCAGTTATGCTAGGCAATTCCTCGAACAACTTCAAAAACCTAATCTAGAACACATCGAGGGGCTTTCTCCGGCAATTGCCATTGAACAGAAAAAAGCCGGAGGCTCACTGCGTTCAATCGTCGCTACCCAGACTGAAATTTATGACTACCTACGCCTGTTATACGCAAGAATTGGAAAACCGCGCTGCCCTAACTGTCAGCGGCAAATATCTAAACAAACCCCGCAACAAATTATTGATCAAGTAATAAAATCTTTTCATAACAATAAAATATTTCTTCTTTCACCGATCATCCGCGGTAAAAAAGGAAGTTACCAAGCTTTATTTGAAAGATTGCTAAAAGAAGGCTTTTCTCGAATAAGAATCGATAAACAAATCTATAACTTAGATGAAAAAATTAAGATTAATCGTTACAAAATGCATGATATTGAAATTTTAGTTGATAGAATAAAAGTATCAAAAAAACATATCAAAAGAATAGCTTCTTCAATCGAAACTGCAATCAAATACTCAGAAGGTTATCTTTTAATTTACAACTTAACCGAAGATAAAGAAGTTTTATTTAATACTCATCTAAACTGTGCTTACTGTCACCTATCTTTTCCTAAGCTTGAACCCAGACTTTTTTCTTTTAACTCTCCTTACGGAGCTTGTCCTGCCTGCAAGGGTCTTGGAATCCACCTTGAATTTGATCCTGATTTAATTGTTCCTGAAAAAGACAAAAGCTTATCACAAGGAGCTATTGAGCCTTTTAGAAGAGGAAGCAGAGGATCTATGATGTATTACCGTGCACTTTTACGAGAGCTAGCCTATGAACTTGATATATCAATGGATACTCCTTTCAAGAAGTTTTCAAAAAATACCCAAAAAACTATTCTTTATGGAAATAACAATATCTACGTCTGGTCAAAACCTTACGAAGGAGTTATTCCTCATTTGGAAAGGATATTTAATAAAACTGATTCTCAGTACCGCAAACACGACATTGCAAACTATATGTCAAAGCTACCTTGCCCTGCCTGCAAAGGAATGCGGTTAAAAAAAGAAGCTCTCTCTGTATTTGTAGGAAAATATAATATTTGGGAAGTAGTTCAGATGAATATTCAAACTGCTTTTGAGTTTTTTTCAAAGCTAGAACTCACAAGTTCAGAAAAAAAGATTGCCAATGAAATCATAAAAGAAATAAAAAAAAGACTGCAATTCTGCCTAACCGTGGGTCTTTCTTATATCTGCTTAGACCGGCTCCGTTCTACTCTATCTGGGGGAGAAGCTCAAAGAATAAGACTGGCCACCCAAGTTGGCTCTGCTCTTTCAGGTGTAATTTATATTCTTGATGAACCAACCATTGGACTCCATCCTCGCGATGATAAAAATTTAATTAAAACTTTAAAAAAGCTAAAAACCCTAGGAAATACAGTAATTGTAGTCGAACACGATAAACAAATGATCAATGCCGCCGACTATATTATTGATTTAGGGCCAGCTGCCGGGATTAATGGAGGAGAAGTGGTTTATGCTGGAAAAATTAATGGGATAAAAAAATCTAAATCCTTAACTGGCCAATACCTCAGCCAAAAAAAAGAAATTGAAATACCAAAAAAGTGGAGAGACTACAAAAATAAAACTTATCTTGAAGTGAAAGGGGCTGCCGAACATAATTTAAAAAAAATAAATGTAAAATTTCCCTTAGAAAATTTTATTTGTGTAACTGGTGTCTCCGGATCAGGAAAATCTACTCTAGTTGAAGATATACTTTATCGGACTTTAGCAAAAAATATTTACAATTCACGCCTAAAGCCGGGCAAATTTAAAAAAATTAATGGCCTAAAAAATATTGATAAGGTAATCATTGTTGATCAATCACCTATTGGCAGAACTCCACGTTCTAACCCTGCTACCTACACCGGCGTTCTTACTCCAATCAGAGAACTTTTCAGTAAATTACCTGAAGCACGGGCTAGAGGATTTAAAAAGTCTCGTTTTAGTTTTAACCTTTCCGGTGGCCGTTGCCAAGCTTGCCGCGGTGAAGGAACGAAGAAAATTGAAATGCATTTTTTGCCGGATATCTACATCCCCTGTGAAGTTTGTCAGGGGCAAAGATTTAATAAGCAAACTTTAGAAGTAAAATATAAAGGAAAAAATATATCCGAAGTTCTAAATATGAATATCGACCAAGCCTACCAACTTTTTAGCAATATTCCTTCAATAACTAATATTTTACAAACCCTAAAAGATGTTGGTTTAGGTTATATAAAATTGGGGCAACCAGCAACCACTCTCTCAGGAGGAGAGGCTCAAAGAATAAAACTAGCGTCACAATTGCGTAAAAAAGCAACTGGAAAAACTCTTTACATCCTTGATGAGCCTACCACCGGCCTACACTTTGAAGATATCAAAAAACTTCTTTTCGTCCTTCAAAGATTAGTAGATAAAAAAAATACAATTTGTGTAATTGAACATAACTTAGACGTGATAAAATGCGCTGATTACATCATTGATTTAGGGCCGGAAGGTGGAGAAGACGGTGGAAAACTAGTTAGCTGTGGAAGCCCAAAAGAAATAGCTAAATCTAGAAAATCATATACTGGGAACTTTTTAAAAGAAAATTTTAACTTATAAAGCTTACATTTGACAGAAGCCTAATAAATGATAATATTTGTTACACTAATGAAGAAACTCACAAAAATTATTTTAATATTTTTTTTAACAGTCTCTGCAGCCTCGCCTTATGCTCTTGCTGAAGGCAACAATTCGGCCCAAGAAAAGTTTCAGATAGCATCAGGGGCATTCTCTGATGAATTTTATCAAGCTGCCCTTTCGTTATTTAAAAAATTTACCAACGATTTCCCTCAGAGCCCATTAACCCCAAAAGCAAAACTTTACATTGCCAAGTGCCTTTACCACCAGCAAAAATATTCACAAAGTTTAGAAAAATTAGAAGAATTAAAAAACCAACAGATTCCGGAACTAAAAAATCAAATTAACTATTGGCTGGCTAAAATATTTTTTGAAAAAGAAGACTTTTCAAATTGCTTAAAATATCTTAAAAAAATAGAAAAAGACAGTCAATCAAACCTCTACCGGAAAGCAAAATATCTTCAAGCATCAGCTTACCTTGAAACAAATCAATTAAAAAAAGCAAAATTAAATTTAAAAAAAATAATTAAAGAGTCCAGCGAGCAAGATTTAATTGATATTTCTTACCAAAGCCTTCTTCAAATTTATAGCAAAGAAGATAATTTCCATAAAATAAGTTCTTCAGCAAAGAAATATTTAAAAAATAACCCTCAAACAAAAATTAAGGATTATATATACTTTTATCTGGCAGACGCTCATCGTAAAAAAAGTAACTTCAAAAAAGCTGAAAACTACTATAAGCAATCTTTGGCTAACACAAACAGTAATAATTTACGTGACCTCATCTACAGGGGGCTGGGCTTAAACTACCTAGAACAAGGAAAACCCACTTTAGCTAAAAGAACCATCGATAAGATAGTTGAAGATCAACTAAGACTATTTCTGCAAGGATTATACTATTTTAACACTGATGACCAGATCCAAGCTTTAGAAACTTTCAGCATCTATCTTGATAAATATCCAAAGGGAAAATTTTTAGCCCAAAGTTACTTAAAAAAAGGAGACATCTTGTATGAAATGGGAAGAATAAACGATTCTCTTTCTGCATATAATGCTATTTTAGGAGAGTTTTCCCAGTCGCAATACCCTGAAATAAGAAATAAAGCTCATTATGGACTAGCTTGGTGTTACCTAAAGAACAATAATTTTAAAAAAGCTATAGCAGAATTTAAAAAAACTTTAGAATACAGTGATGACCCAGCAGTCAAAATAAGCTCCCAAATTCAGATAGCCGATGCCTACCAGGAGTCAAACCAACATCAAAAAGCTTTAGATATCTACAATCAAATAATAAAAGACTATCCTAATACTTTGTATGCTGATTACATTCAATTTCAAATCGGGATAGTGCTTATAAAAGAGAAAATGCTAGATAAAGCATCTCTAGCTTTTCGTAATCTTACTAAAAATTTTCCTAATTCAAAATTAATACCCGAAGCAAAATATTACTTGGCTGTTGGTTATTTTTCACAAAACAACTATGAAGAAGCCGAAAAAATACTTGATAAACTTATAAACGAATATCCTGATTCGAAAATGATTCCTGAAGCCGACTACCTTCGTGCAAAATGTCTTTTTAATCAAGAAAAATACGATCAATCCCTAGAAGCCTTTCAACAAATAATAGCAAAATATAAAGACTTATCCTTTTTACAGCTTGCCTACATTGACACTGGTCTGGCTTATCTGAATTTAGAAAAATTCGAAAAAGCTAAAGAGATCTTTACTAAATTCTTAAAAATTTATCCTAATTCCGAACATACTAATACAGTTAATTTTTACTTAGGAGGAATTTACGAAACTGAAAACAACTTCAAAAAAGCAGAAAAACATTATAAAAAAGTAGCCAAAAATTCACAAACTAACCTAACAAGCCAAGAAGCCTTGTTGGCGCTAGGCCACCTTGCCTGGAACCAAAAAGACCTAGACAAAGCAGAACAATACTTTAAGAAAGGCTCAAAACAACAAACATCCTTTGGCTTAAAAAGTAAATTATACCTTGCTAAAATTTACCAGCAAAAACAAGAAATTGAAAAAGCCTTAAAACTATATCAGCAATTAATTGACTCTCAAACAAAAATAGCAAAAATCGCACTGGTAGATAAAGCCTTTTTGTTAAAAGATAGCAAAAATTACCAAAAAGCTATAGAGAGTTTCAAACAAGCCTTAGAAAAAGGGATAGACTCGGCCAAAATAAGATTTGCTCTAGGAGTTTGCCTTGAAAAAAAGAAATCACCCCAAAAAGCTATAGAACAATATTTTAAGCTTATCTATACTTACCCTGAATTAGCCAAAAAGAACGATAAAACAAATTATAAAGTAAAAGCTTATTTTCGAATCGCTAAAATTTATGAAAACCAAGATAATTTAGAACAAGCTAAAAAAGTCTATCAAAAAATTGTAAATTTAGGAATTAAGGAATCAAAAATAGCAAAAATACGATTAGAAAAACTAAAAAATAACTAACAAAACCAAGGAGGTACTATGGAAGAACTTATCTTAGGAAACAAACAACTACTTTGGCTTATGTCGCCAATAATTCTTTGCTCTATATTTTCAGTTGCAATAATACTTGAACGAATTTTCTTTTATCTATCAATACGAAAAAACAAAACTACGCTTATTTCAGAAATAATAAAATTAACTAAAAAAGGTAAAATAACTGAAGCAATTGAGCTTTGCCAAAAAAAACCATTCTATGGCACCAATATCTTAAAAGCAGGGCTTTCGCAAAACCAAAAACCTAAAAAAGCCATAGAAGAAGCCATGGAAAATGCTTCTTTGTATGAAGTACCTAAGCTGGAAAAAAACTTAAATTTTTTGGGAACCATAGCTCATATTACTCCCTTACTTGGTTTGCTTGGTACTGTTATTGGAATGGTAAGTTGTTTTTATACCATAGAACAAGTTACCCAAACCGCAGGTATGGTTAACCCAACTGATCTAGCTGGAGGAATTTGGACAGCTTTGATTACCACCGCAGCTGGGCTTTCTGTGGCAATTCCAACTTATATCATGTACAACTATTTCATTCATAAAGTAAGACTTCTAACTTTAGTGGCTGAAAGGGCTTCTACAGAACTACTCGAGATATTAAGTGGAGGAGGCTACTCTGATGAAGTTTAAAAGAGAAAGTAAAATAAATGCCGGGCTGAAACAAATGGATATTATACCGCTGGTGGATTGTGTGTTTTTGCTTTTGATATTTTTTATGCTTTCATCAAGTTTTGTTGCCGTACCAGGGATAAACATAAAACTTCCTAAAGCAATAAGTTCACAAACAATCGATACAAGGCCTTTAACATTGGTAATATCTTCTGAAGATATTGTATATCTAGATGGAGAACCTTACTCATCCGAAGAAATAGAAAGCTACCTTCGCGAAAAAGAAACAAAATCTATTTTTATTAAGGCAGATAAAGGAGCCAGTCTGGAAACAGTTGTTACTATTTGGGATATTTGCAAAAATTTAAAAATAAACAAAATCGGAATTGCGACAACCAACCAGGAGCAATAATTCATTTTAAAAACAAATCAATGAAAATAAAAAAAATATTCTTTATTTTTCTTTTATTTTCAATCCTTTTCCATATTTTATTTTTTTTACAAGTTAATCTCACAATCACCAATAAACAAAAACCATACATCAACGCTTGGCCCAACCTTCTTAACAAAATCGACCTATCATCCAAGTCACAAACAACTAAACTACCTAAAGGAATAAGTTTTTCTACGGGAAAAACAAGAAAAGCATACTTTTCAAAAGCTCTGCCTAAATCTAATCAAAAATATAGTTTTAGCCAAGATTTAGATAGCTACATAAATTCTGAAAATTTATCTAAAAAATATGTAAAAAATAGGAGTAATATCTTTTTTTTATGGGAAAAAGAGCCTCGATTGACTGATAAAGGAAAATCAATACCTTACCGAGCTTTAGTTTCTCCTTACGGCAAAATTATCTTACTTTATCCGCAAAAACTCTCTTTAGATTCAGATAAAAATATATCTGGCCATAACCATCTTAAAGAATCTGCTTATTTTTTAGAAAAAAAGTTTTTCTGGACAAAATTTAACGTTTTAGTAGAATGATAAGTGTAGACTTAACCATATTTATAGGGTTTTTATTAGACATTTCAATAATAGTTTATTTTATTTTGTATTGGTTAAGTGATAAAAGATTTGTTAAAAAAGAAAAAAAAATAGACTTAATAAAGAAAAAATGCGAGATATGTGAAACTTCTTCATTTATGAATAGTCAGGGCGGGTATTGGAGATGCCCTAACTGTGAAAGTTTAAACCGAGGTGAGTAAATGGTAACCCAAATAGGAATCGTAGCTGGAGAAATTTGGAACTTTTTAGACGAGCACGGAGAAACAACTCTAGATGAAATCACAAAAGGTATAGATAAACCGGAAAAATTAATATTAATGAGTTTAGGTTGGCTAGCTAGAGAAAAGCATGTAATAATTGCAGAAAAAAATAATACCTACCAGATAAACTTAAATCAGAAAAAACAAAAAATAAAATAAAAACTCATTATCAGACAAAAATGAAAAAAGGAGTGGTCTTAATTATTGTTTTTGCAGTATTAATTGTAATTTCTCTGCTTGCTATTACAGCAATAAATTTAATGCGCCAACAATCAAAGATAACCGAACATAAAATATCAAGGCGAAGGAAACTATTAGCAGCTCAAGCCGGCATGGTCCATGCTTATGAAGGATTAAGACGAGGGGTAGCAGCCCCTTATAATAATCCACTATCACCAACTAATACTCGAATAACAGATGAAATATCAGATTTTGGTGAAACAGATATTACGATAGACATTGAAGTACTTCATAGTTCGCACGCTGACTGCGATTCTCCTTCTGGCGAATTATGTATAAAAGTAAATCCTAATTATGATTAGAATCCATAGCCTTTCCTTTGTTAACAATCCTTGTTTTTTATCATAAATTAGTTAAAATGTTTCGATACTATCAGCCATAAATATATTCTTTTTCAATGGGGCCGTGGTGCAGTCCCGACGCTCGCACTTCGTGCTTGGTCGGGATCCCGATTTTTGACTTGTTAATAAAATGATAGTGTCGAAACATCGGGGCTGGGAGAACGCCTGGTTCGCAATCAGGAGGTCAGGGGTTCAAATCCCCTTCGGTCCATAAAGTTTACATAATTTTGATTTCTAAGTATACCTTGTCATTGCGAGCGAAATGAGTGAAACGAATGAAGCGAAGCAATCTCTAAAACAATAATAGAGATTGCTTCGTCGCTTCCTGCCTGCTGGCAGGCAG
>JAWOBO010000064.1:0-8606 GCA_046484225.1 Candidatus Omnitrophota bacterium
AGCACCAACAGCAAAAGAAGAAGCAGAATATTTAAAAGAAGAGGCTCAAGGCTTAAAAGGTGAATTGGAAGTGATTAATCAACGGATAAAGGATCTTGAATCGAAAGAGAAGAAAAAATAAAATAGTTGATTTTTTAGTCCCGTCTTTTAAGATAAAAAGACGGGATGTATTTATATTCTTATATTAAGGAGGAGAGATTAATGAAGGCAGCAATATCGACAGATTCTGGGTATGTTTCCCAACATTTTGGCAGGTGCCCAACTTTTACTTTGGTTGAATGTGAAGATGGGAAAGTAATGGAGAAAAAAGAAATACCTAATCCGGGCCATCATCCAGGATACTTGCCCGAATTTTTAAAAAAAGAAGGGGTAAGTGTGATTATTGCCGGAGGAATGGGCCAACGTGCCTTAAGTTTATTTTCAGAAAGCGGGATTGAAGTAATTCCAGGAGTAGACGGAGAAGTCGATCAAATAATTGATCAGTTGCTTAAAGGAGAATTAAAAGGAGGCGAAAGTTTTTGTAAGCCGGGCCGAGGCAAGGGTTATGGAATCGATAAAACAGAAAAGGAGGAGTAAATGAAGTTATGTATTACAGCCGAAGGAGATAGCTTAGATTCAAAGGTTGATCCACGTTTTGGTAGATGTCAATATTTTATTTTTTTTGATACAGAAAATCAAGATTTTGAAGCCGTTAAAAATCCTAATACCGGTGGCATGGGAGGTGTTGGAGTTCAATCAGGCCAATTAATTTCTGAAAAGGGAGCTAAAGTTATTTTAACTGGAAATGTTGGCCCGAATGCTTTTCGAACATTAGAAGCTGCTGAAATTGAAGTTATATCAGGTGTATCTGGTCTAGTCAAAGAAGCTATCGAAGGGTATAAACAAGGTAAATTCAAACCAGGTAACGGCCCCAGTGTTGATTCAAAGTTCGGAATGAATTAAGGAGGTAAATTATGCCAAGAGGAGATGGAACAGGACCAACTGGACAAGGCCCAATCGGGGGTAGAGGCCAAGGCGGCGGCCAAGGTAGAGGTGGACGCCCCGGCGCAGGTCCGGGTGGAGATTGTTTTTGCCCAGCTTGTAAGCTAAGTGTGCCTCATAAAGCGGGAACTCCTTGCGCTCAAATGAAGTGCCCAAAGTGTGGTGGAATTTTAGTAAGAGGATAAAAGTGGAAAGTTTGGCTAAGCAGGTTTATCAAGATTATCTTCAAAAAGTTGAATTTTACCGTAGTTTTGGTTACGACGTTGAAGCTGAAAGGAGTTTTATTTTAGATAAGGCAGAACCTTTATCTGGAGATATTTTAGAAATTGGAACAGGTAAAGGAAATTTTACTGTTATTTTAGCCAAGAGAGGGTATAGTTTTGTTAGTGTAGATGCTTCCCAAGATCAGCAAAAAATAGGATACCTTAATGTAAAATATTTAGGCCTTGATGATCAAGTTATTTTTAAAATAGAAAATGCAGAGAATTTAAGTTTTAAAGATAAAAGTTTTAATACAGTCATTTCTGTAAATATGATTCATCATCTTGATGAATCACAAAAAGTTTTAAATGAATTTACCAGAATTTTAAAACGAAAGGGAAAAATTGTTTTAGCTGATTTTACCAAGGAAGGGTTAGAGGTAATAAATAAAATCCATCTACAACAAGGTAGGCGGCATCGAACTGACAAGGTAGATTTTTCCGGATTGGAAAAATATTTCAGACAAAAAAGTTTTAAGACAGAAAGGTACCGAGATAAGTTTCAAAAAATATTGTTAGCTTATTATTGAGTTTAGGGGGGGTACAATGGAAAAATCAGATATTTTAATAGTTGGGGCCGGCCCGGCAGGGGTGGTTGCAGCTACAACTGCAAAAAAATATTATCCGAATAAAAGCATAACTGTTGTAAAGAGTGTTAAATCCGGATGTATTCCTTGCGGTATTCCTTATATGTTTTCTAGCCTAAAAGATCCTTCTGCCAACAAACTTAAGACAGATGGTTTGGAGAAAAAAGGAATTAAGGTTTTAATTGATAAAGTAATTATGGTTAATCCGGAAGAAAAAAAAGTTAAGACTAGTGGAAATAAAGAATATGGGTATCAAAAATTAATTTTAGCTACAGGTTCAGAACCAATTATTCCTCCAATTGAAGGGATAGATAAAAAAGGAGTTTTTCCCATATACAAAGATATGGATTATCTAAAGAATGTGGTTAGCCAAATAAAGGAGAAAAAAAATATTGTGGTTGTAGGCGGAGGATTTATTGGAGTTGAATTCGCCGATGAAATTTCTAACTTAGAAGGAAAAAATGTAAACTTAATTGAAATGTTGCCTCATCTTTTGCTTAATTCTTTTGATCAGGATTTTTCTCAATTGGTTAAAGATAAATTAGAAAAAAAAGGAGTAAATGTTGTGACCGGGGCTAGCGTTACAGAGATTGCCGGAGGAGAAGAAGAAGTAAAAGAAGTTAAGTTATCAGATGGAAGAGTTATTCAAACAGATGCGGTAATATTAGGTATCGGTGCTAAACCAAATACGCTTTTGGCTAAAGATGCTAATTTAGACTTAGCAAAAAAGGGTGGTATTTTGGTAGATGAATATATGAGAACATCGGATTCAGATATATTTGCTGTAGGAGATTGTTCTTGTAAGAGAGATTTTTTTACCCGTAAAGTTGTGCCGGTTATGCTTGCTTCTACTGCGACTGCTGAAGCAAGAGTAGCAGGAGCAAACTTATATAAGATAAAAGTAGTTAGAGAAAATAAAGGAACAATCGCTGTTTATTCTACCTATATTGATAAGTTAGTTTTAAGTTCAGCAGGCCTAACGGAAGAAAACGCGCAAAAGGAAGGTTTTGAAATTATAACCGGCCAAGTTGAGGGTTCAGATAAACATCCGGCAACTTTACCGGGATCCCAAAAAAGTAGAGTAAAATTAGTGTTTTCCAAGCAGTCAGGTATTATTTTAGGCGGACAAGTCAGTTGTGGTATGGCTTGCGCTCAACTTATAAATTTAGTTGGGGTTGCAATTCAAAAACGAATGTCAGCAACTGAGCTTGAAACTTTACAAATGGCAACACACCCTTATCTTACTAGCTCTCCAACAAAATATTCGATAGTGTTAGCTGCTCAAGAGGCTTTGAAAAGAGAATAATTATGAAAACTTACCTAGATTGCATTCCCTGTTTTTTTAAACAAGCTTTGGATGCAGCTCGTTTAGCTGGAGCTGATGAAGTTATCCAAAGGAAAGTTTTGCTTAATTTATCAAAAGAATTAGAAAATTTTTCCTTAGACAGTTGTCCGCCTCAGATGGGTAAGTTTATTTATAATAAGGTAAGAGAGGTTACCCAAGAGAATGATCCCTATAAAAAAATAAAAGAAAAAAGCAATAAGTTAGCTTTAAGTTTTTATCCGCAGTTAAAAGAAAAAGCTACTGCTGCAAAGGATTCTTTATTATTTTCATTAGAACTTGCTATTGCCGGAAATATTATCGACTATGGCGTAAAACATAGTTTAGACATAGACAAAGAGCTAGACAATATTTTGGCAAAAGAAAATGAAGCTATAAGACATGAATCAAAAGCTATTTTTAATTATCCGGAATTTAAAAATAAACTGGCTGAATCCGGTAATATTCTTTATTTAGGCGACAACGCCGGAGAAGTTGTTTTCGACAGAATTTTAATCGAACAGATAAAAGAAGATTATCCTAAAAAAGATATTTTTTATGTAGTTAAAGAAAAACCAATCATAAATGATGCCCTAGCAGAAGATGCTTTTATGTGCGAAATAGACAATTATGCAAAAATTATCTCAAGTGGCTGCGATTCGCCGGGAACAATTCTTTCAATATGCTCAAAAGATTTTTTAGAAAGGTTTAAATCAGCTGATATGGTAATAAGTAAAGGCCAAGGTAATTTTGAGGCATTATATAAAAAGAGTATGCGCCCTGTTTTTTTTCTTTTTATGGCAAAGTGTCCGGTAGTGGCAAAAGATATTGGTTGTAAGATAAAAGATATAATTTTACTGTATGAGTAGTTACTTTAATTTTTCCTATAAAGAGATATAATTTAGAAATATGGATTTTGAAATATTGTTTGATAAAGATGCTGTTAATCTAAAATTGAAAACCGGTTGGGGTTTTTCTGCATTTATAGACGGGGTTTTGTTTGATACCGGAGAAAGTGGTTCTGATTTAGTTAATAATTTAAAAGAGAAAGAAATAAATATTAATTTGATTGAAGCGGTGGTGCTTTCTCATGATCATTGGGATCATACCGGTGGCCTTTGGGCCTTGTTAGAGCTAAAAAAGAATTTAAAAGTTTATGGCTGTCCGGGTTTTTCTAACCAAACTAAAGATAAAATAAAAAGTTTAGGCGCAGAATTTGTTGAAAACAGTAATTCTATTCAGATAAAATCTAATATTTATACTACAGGGGAAATATTTGGATCTTATAAATCTATGAAAATTTCTGAACAATCTTTAGTAGTTAAATCTAAAAAAGGTTTAGTTGTTATTACAGGGTGCTCTCATCCGGGGATAACAAAAATAGTTGAAAAGGTTAGAGAAATTTTTACAAAACAAACTATTTATTTGGTTTTTGGCGGGTTTCACCTGATGAATAAAGAAAGACGAGAAATAAAATTGATTGTACAAAAGTTAAAAGATTTAGGTATAAATTATGTTGGCCCGACTCATTGTACAGGTTATGAGGCTCAACAAATTTTTAAAGAAGCTTTTAAAGATAGGTATATTTCTATTAAGGTAGGCAAAACTATTACTGTTTGATTGTTATGTTAAAGCTTATTTATAAAGAGTTAAGGCATCATATCCGGTTTACCATTTTTGGGGCAATCACCGGTATCGTGGTTATGTTTTTTTTCAAAAATTTGCCTTCGGCGATCTCTTATAATATATTTTATACACTCCACCCAATGCACGTAGTTTTGAGCGCATTGGTTACAACTTCGATGTATTCTTTTTACAGTTGTCCTGCCTCAAAACGTAGGTGTAACGTTTGGCTTTTGCTGGTGATTGGCTATTTTGGAGCAATAGGTATTGCAACTTTAAGTGATTGTATTATTCCTTATTTAGCTGAAACTTTGCTAGGTTTGCCTAATCGAGAAATCCACTTAGGTTTTATTGAAAAGTGGTGGTTAGTTAATCCTTTAGCAATTTTGGGGGTGGCGATTGCTTATTTTTGGCCGCGGACTAAGTTCCCTCATGCCGGCCATGTGTTGTTGAGTACTTGGGCGTCACTTTTTCATATTATTATGGCTTTAGGGAAGGAACTGAATCCTTGGTTGTATTTGGCTATTTTTGTTTTTTTATTTATAGCTGTTTGGCTGCCTTGTTGTATAAGTGATATAGCTTTTCCGCTTTTGTTTGTAAAAGAAAAAAATGAAGAAATTCATCAGCATAAATAACAACTATGAACAATGAATGCAAATGGTATCAAGTTTGCCCGATGAAAAGATTTTTTGAGCAAGGAAAAATTGCCAGGCATTGGGTTGATTTTTATTGTCATAATAATTGGCAAAAATGCAAAAGATTTGAATTAGAAGAGAAGCAAACAGAACATCCGGATAATATGTTGCCTGATGGAAATATTGATTCAAAGTTAAGAAGTTAACTATTTGAGGTTTATTATGAATACTATGACTGCCGAGCAGATGAAAAAAGTTGATAAAACTGCAATTGAGGAGTTTGGGATTCCTTCATTGGCTCTGATGGAAAATGCTGGAAGATCTGCTTCTGATATTGCCTATGGTATGCTTATAGATAAAAAAAGTAAACTAATTTGTATCTGTGGTAAAGGAAATAATGGTGGTGATGGTTTTGTTTGCGCAAGGCATCTTATAAATAAAGGAATTAATGTTTTAGTTTTTTTAGCCTGTAGCCGGGATCAGTTAAAAGGTGATGCTAAAATAAATTTTTCTATTTTAGAAAAAATGAATGCTTCTATTTGTGAATTAAAAAAAGAAGATGATTTTGCAAATCTAGAAAATGAAATCATAAATTCAGAATTGGTGGTGGATGCAATATTTGGAGTAGGTATTACAGGTGAAATCAGGAAGCCTTATTCAGAAATTATAGAAATAATTAACAAAAATAAGAATAAAATTTTAGCGTTAGATATTCCTTCCGGTTTGGAGGCAACAAAAGGTATATCTTTAGGTAGTTGTATAAAAGCAGATAAAACTATTACTTTTGCTGCTTGCAAAACCGGGTTAGTAAAAAATCAAGGATTAGAATATTCAGGTGAAATTATTGTAGCAGATATATCTATACCTAAACAATTACTAAAAAAGAGTTATAGAGATGAATAAAAAAGATTTAAAAAGTTTAAAAAAAGCCGGATCTGCACTTTCATTGATTTTAAAAAAATTAAAAAAGTTTATAAGGCCAGGTATTACCGGTTTAGATATAAATAATTTTGCCGAAGAATTTTTAAAAAATAATTTTCCAGAATATAATTTATCTTCTAAAGGTTACGGCGGTTTTCCGGCATCGGTTTGTGTATCATTTAATGAAAATATAATTCATGGCATTCCTTCTAAAAAAGAAGCAAAAATTGGTGATATAGTTAAAGTTGATATAGTAGTTGACTTCGAAGGCTGGCATGCAGATTCAGCTTATAGCTATATTGTGGGAAAAGTTCCAAAGCAAGCCAAAAAGTTAGTTAAAACAACAAAGAAGGCTTTAGACCAAGCGATTAAAATAGCTAGAGCCGGAAATACAGTAGGTGATATTGGTGCCATGGTCCAAACTATTATTGAAAAGCAAGGATTTTCAGTTATGAGAAAATATTGCGGCCATGGGTTGGGAAGATCAATGCATGAGGCGCCATCGATTCCTAATTTTGGTATCCCGGGAGAAGGGGTAAAGTTAAAAGAAGGGATGATTATTGCAATTGAGCCGATGGCTTTTGCCGGAAGCCATGAAGTTGAGGTAGCTGAAAATGGCTGGGATGTTTGTGCTAAGGATAAATCACAGACGGCTCATTTTGAACATACTCTTTTGATTAGAAAGGGCAAACCGATCGTAATTACAAAATGAAAAAAGGGAAGGGATATTATGCCTATTTATAATTATTTATGTAAAGATTGTGGAGAAAAATTTGAGCTTTTATTAGGAGTAACTACAGATAAACCTAAAATTATCTGTAAAAAATGCGGAAGCAAAAATGTAAAAAAAGAATTTTCTTCCTTTAGTACTCCTAACTCTTCAGAAGGAGGTTCTTCTGGAAGTTGTCCGACTGGAACTTGTCCCTTAGGATAATTAAAATGCCTAGTGAGAAAAAAATTAGCTATAGCCATAAGCTTAGATGGCAAGAAGGCAAAATAGGAAAACTTTCCGGCGAAGGCAAAGGCAGCTTTGATATCGCTACTCCTGTTGATTTTGGAGGTCCTTCTGGATTTTGGGGTCCGGAAGATTTATTTGTAGCTTCTGTTAATTCTTGCATAATGACCACGTTTTTGTTTTTTTTGCAAAAAAAGAGAATTAAATTATTAGGGTATCAAAGTGTGGCAGAAGGTTTCGTGGGAAAAAATCAAGGGAAATTGATTTTTAAAGAGGTTATTGTCAAGCCCACCATTTTTATTTCTCAAGATAATCTCAAGGACCAGACAAGCAAAATAATTGAACTTTCCAAAAAACATTGCCTTATTTCTAACTCTATTAATTGCCCGGTTAAATTAGAATACCAAATTGAAAAAAGATAAACTTTTTCTAAATTAATATGAGTATTTTTGACAAAGAATACAAAAGGTATGATAGTTGGTATGACAGGAATAAATATGCTTACTTATCAGAGCTAAATCTATTAAAGAAAATAGTACCGAAGCAAAAAAAAGGGCTTGAGGTAGGCGTAGGAACTGGAAGGTTTGCTGAAGAATTAGAAACTGACGTTGGTATTGACCCTTCCTTTAATATGCTAAAAATTGCAAAAAAAAGAGGAGTAAAATGTGCTGTTGCTTCTGGAGAAAACTTACCTTTTGGAGATGACTCTTTTGATTACCTAACAATGATTATTACAATTTGTTTTATCAATAACCCTGTCAAAGCTTTGTTGGAAGCAAAAAGAGTTTTAAAAAAGAAAGGAAAGATTATTATAGGGTTTGTAGATAAGATGAGTTTTCTGGGTAAATTTTACTTAAAAAAACAGAGCGCGTTTTATAAACAGGCAGGATTTTTTTCAATTGAATCAATTTCCAAATTATTAACCAGCCAAGGTTTCCAAGACTTTTCTTATTTTCAAACTTTGTTTGACTTTCCTTATAATTTAAATCAGCCGGATAAGCCAAAAGTTGGATACGGTAAAGGTAGTTTTGTTGTAGTTAAAGCTTCCAGTAAATAATTAGAATTTTTTTAAACTAGCTTGACAGGTTATATTATATATGTTAGGCTTACCTAACAATAAGGAGTCTTAAAAAAATAAGGGTAAAAAATGGCACAAATAATAAGCTCAAATATGGAAGATTATCTGGAAGCAATTGTTTTTCTCAAAGAGAAAAAAGAAGCTGTCCGGGTAAAAGATATTGGCAAGAAACTTGGGGTAAAAAATCCAAGTGTGAGCGAGGCCTTAGGAGTGTTATCTAAAAAGGGCCTGGTAAAGCATGAGCG
>JAWOBO010000095.1:0-16464 GCA_046484225.1 Candidatus Omnitrophota bacterium
CATGTTATGAACCCAATTGAATGGAGGAAACCATCATGACCCGTGTGATGAAACAATCATCTGTTTTTATGCTCATTGCCGTTTTCATGATTACCAGCGCGGTCGTCCCGGCCGCCCAGGCAAAAATGATCGATACCTCGGTGTTCCTGGACGCTCAGCAGTCTTCGGCCCGCAGCGATATGCAGGCGCTGATGGCCCGGGATGACGTGCGGGAGCAGATGGCGGCCCTGGGTGTGGACCCGGAGGACGCTGCCGAACGCCTGGCCGCACTCACCGACCGGGAGGTATCCCAGCTCCAGAACCGCATCGATGACCTGCCGGCCGGGTCGGGCGTGCTGGCGGTGCTGGGCGTTGTTCTGGTGGTGCTCATCGTGCTGGAGCTGGTGGGCGTCACCAATGTGTTCAATCGCCTGTAACCGGGCCCCATGACCCGGGCGCGCGTTTTTCTGGCCCTTCTGGTGCTGTTTGCCGGGGCCGGATGCACTGGCAGAAGCGATGTCCGGCTCCTAGACCCCGGTCAGGGCGTGGAACTGACTGCCACGCCCTTTTTTGCCCAGAAAAAATACCAGTGCGGCCCGGCTGCCCTGGCCATGGTGCTGGGGGCGTCCGGCATCGATGTCCACCCAGATGACCTGGTTTCGGCCGTGTATCTGCCGGACCGCCGGGGAAGCCTGCAGGTGGAGATGGCCGGCGCTGCCCGGCAATGGGGCCGGATCCCTTACCCGGTGCCGCCGGACCTGGCCGGGCTGACCGCAGAAATCCAGTCCGGCCGGCCGGTCCTGATAATCTTTATAGCTTCTCCCAGAATAAAGGGATAAAGGCCGGCAACAAGAGCAGCTTGTAGAGGCAACTTATAGATAGAAACCAGCCAAATTAACCCAAAGCTATAGATAATAGCTGCAGCTGAGAGAAAAGAAATTAGGTTTTTAGCAAATGTTTTAGAATTTTTAAAAACAAAGGGAATAACCAAACAGGTAACTAAAAAACCTAAAATATAGCCTCCGGTAGGGCCGGCCAGATAAGAGATACCCAATGAGTTGCCGGCAAAAACAGGCAATCCCAAAATCCCAGCCGCCAGATATAAAATAACCGAAAAAACAGCTTTTTTCTTTAGAATTTTAACAGCCAGATAAACTACAAAAGTCTGTAAAGTCAAAGGAACCGGGCTAAAGATCAAAGGTATTTTTGCCTGAGCTGCTAAAGCCAGCGCCAGCGAAAAAGCAAAAATAAAAACAACACTTTCGGCTTTAGTTTTAATCAAGGATAAAGATTTAGCTGTCATTTTCCCTCCTATGTAAAAGGCAGGCTAATTTCTTAGCCTGCCCAATAATTTTTATTTATAATCAAACTATTCTTTGGCAATTGCAATGGTTATAGCACCGGCTAAAATTGCAAACAAACCGATACAGCCTTTAATAACTACTAACAGGCTGCTCCACCAAGCAACTATAGCCCAGATACCCAAACCAATGAAAATAAGACCGAGAATAATTTTTAAAGCAGTCTTTACTGCCGCTCCGCCTTTTTTCTTTTGTTCCTCCGCCATCGAAACACCTCCTTAAGTTTAACTTTAATAAATAGACTAATTAAAATGATATATATATTTCGGTAATTTGTCAATATAAAAATTTAGATAATAATTGCTTTTAGAGATTGCTTCGTCGCCCTTGACAAGCGAACCACCTAAACAATACGTCTGTCAAGGGCTTCTCGCAATGACCCTAGAAAGTTACTTTTTTTGTTTTGCCGGGAGATATTTCCAAGCAATAAGTTTTGATTTTTGATCGAAATAAACATAGACTTTATCAGTATTAAAATACTCGGTAGGGTGCCGGTAAAGAAGCCTCTTTTCTTTATTTTCTTTATTCTCTTTATTGACCACTTTCTCTAAAACCGGTTTTCCGTATAGCCTTATAAATCTTTTATAAGAAGTCCCTTTCTTTATCTTATCGGCCTCAATATCGTTTATTAGTTTTTCCAAATTCTTTTTTTTCTTTGCAATATCTTTTTCCATCATTTTTTGACTGGTGCTTAATCTTTTTAAAGTAAGCAGCTGGGGTGCTTTGGTAAAAAGAGCACAACCGCCAAATATAGTTGTCAAGCTAATTGCTATAATTAACAATCCTCTATTCATTGTTTTTGCCCTGTTTATGATCATTATCTTTTATTTTCTCAAGAAAACTCTTTATTCCCGATAAATAACTATCATTTGCGTCAATATAGGAGGTGTTATGGCCGCCGATAACTTCTATAAATTCTTTTGGTTTTGAAGCTTTTTTATATAACTTTTTGGCTAATCTTATGGGAACTATTTCATCGACCTTAGAATGAATAAACAACTTAGGCTCATCTACTTTCTCTATATCTTTTGAAACCTCAAATATATTAGGCAGCAAAAATGAGGGCAGATAAGGATAAATTAACTTGGCCATATCTTTTCCGGATGAAAAAACTCCTTCTAAAATTATACCCCCTACCTCATTACCAGAAGCCAGGCCTACAGCTAAAGCAGATCCCAGCGATTCACCATAAACTACTATTTTTTCAGGATTAATCTCTTTTTCATCAACTAAATAATCTAAGCTAGCTTGAGCGTCCTTATAGACTCCCGAAGCAGTGGGAGACCCTTGGCTTTTTCCGTAACCACGGTAATCAACTATAAAGATATTTAGGCCTAATTGGCGCAACTGGCTCAGCTTATCAAGCCGATGAGAAATATTACCTCCGTTACCGTGGAGAAAGAGTAAAGTTAGCGAACTTTCTTTATCGGGAATAAACCATCCATTTAATTTTAAGCCATCAACTGTCTTTATATATAAATCTTTAAAGGGTAGGTCAAAATCTTCGGGAGTAGTTTCGATATTTTCAACCGGAAAAAAAATTTGTTTGTTTTGTGATAATTTAAAAAAAAGGAAAAAGAAGAGAAAAATTAATAGTAAAAAGAGAGAGAAATTCAACAACTGCTTCATGCTTTATCTACTCTTATCAAATCCCCTAATTTAATTTTATCCAACCGATTTAAATCCGTATCAATTTTTCCCACGACAACAACCGGCGAGGCTGGAACCGGCTTGTCTTCTTCTTCGCTTAAAGGAGTGGGGCCAAAAAATACACAAAGGGATTTACCTTGAGGCCAATACCCGATATCTCCTACCGCTAACTCCATAACCGCTGATTCAGACGATACCTTAAACCCCAAATCAAAATATATCTCTTTACCCCAACAGGATACCTGAGAGCTTACGGGAAGATTGTCATAAATTTCAGAAGCAGCTTGGCTCTCATTCAAAATCCCGGTAAATTTTATATTTTCGGTTCCAAATACAATCTTTTTCATAACAACACCAGTTACGCCCCCGGTTCGCAAGTTATTATATCAGATTAATGTTACTATGAAAAGGAAATCGAACCTAGTTAATTGGTGAATGGTGAGTAGTTAATTAACTAATTAACCATTATCGCTAAAACCTTGCTTTTACAGGGCTGTCGGGAAGCCAATTTAGGGGAACCCAGCCGGTTATTCCTTCTTGGAGGCCTTCTAAAACTAATACCTTGGCTTTATTTTTAAACAGTTTTATGTCTAGGACACAAACCGCAGCGTTGTTTTCAATGATAACAATATCAAAGTTATCAACTATATTTTTAAACTGTTTTCTCTCTAGAGCCAGCTCCATAAGCCGGTAAGCCTGGTTAGTTCTGGCTAAACCAATATAGTCTAACCTTCTCGGGCCTATAACTTCAGCATTCTTCCCGACTAATTCTGCATTAGCTGAAACTACTGGTAAAAAAAAGGTAGAAATAAATAAAGAAATCAAACTAAAAACAACCGCTTTTTTAACTAACATATTAGCCTCCTTTTCACCCTAAATAGTAACATAAAAGGAGTTCTAATTGCTAAAAAAAAGAAAAATTTCAACTCTATTTTGTAAGCGGTTACTTCAGCCAAAATTAGGTGGTAGGAAACTCTCTAACTAAAAGCAAGATTGCCGAGTGAGGAACTACCAAATAACTGCTTCCTTCATATTTAACCTCAATACCCTGCTCTCTTAAGAATATGCAGGAGTCACCTTCGTTGGCTTGAAGCGGAAAGTATTTATTTCCAGAAGATTTAACCCAAGGCTCTTGGTCTAGGCTGCCGGGGTCAGCAACAGGATAGCCAGGCCCGATTTTTACAACTTTACCTGACTGTACCTTCTCCTTTTCTTTTATACCTTGGGGCAGGTAAAGGCCGGCATCTGTTTTATTGTTACCAGAAGACGGTTCGATTAAAACTTTATCTCCAATTAAGATCAATTCTTTTCCGATTCTTTTAAATACCATCTTTACTTAAACTTGAATTTTTTGCGGGTAAAAAGTTTAAGGCAAATCTCTACTATTTCAGAATCATAAAGATCACCTTTGCCTTTTTCGATTTCGGAAAGAGCAGCATCGATACCTAAAGCAGCCCGGTAAGGACGATGAGAAGCCATCGCTTCCACAACATCAGCCACGGTTAATATCTTTGCTCCAGTCAAGATCTGATCCGAAGTTATCCCGTAAGGATAACCGGCTCCATTTAACTTTTCGTGGTGTTGCAAAACAATTTTGGCTATTGGCCAGGGAAACTCAATTTCTTTTAAAATATCATAACCAATTTGAGGATGGGTTTGAATAATGCTAAACTCTAAACTAGTTAAAGTAGTCGGCTTACTTAAGATTTCTGCCGGAACATAAACTTTGCCTACATCATGAATATTTGCAGCCATCCTTATACCCTCAAGATGATTATGGCTAAAACCTAACTCTCTGGCGATAGCACAAGCAAGCTGAGACACCCTTCTTTGATGGCCAGCTGTATAAGGGTCACGCCGCTCAGAAGTTGCCGCCAAAGCCCCTACGGTTTCTTCTAAAATTCTCCTGGTTCTAACTAGATTAAGCTGCCTTTGATGTTCGGCGCTTTTTCTTTGAGATATATCTAGAGCTACTTCAACAATTCCAACTATTTTATCTTCGATGCTTTTAACCGGATAAGCTCGGATGAGCCAAGACTTTCCGTCTTTTGAAGTAACTTCCTTTTTATGAAATTTTCCGGTTTGGATAACACTTTTTACCGGATGGATTCCGGTTTCAACATTTACTTTTTGCCAAACCTGATCCCATTTTAACCCAATCAATCTACTGGGAGGTTCTCCCACCACTTCACTTACAGCCTTATTTACCCAAAGTAGATTTAACTCGCTGTCATAATAAGCCACAAATTCAGAAAGACTATCTAAGATTAATGACTTTTCCTCTTCAGACCTTCTTAGGGCGCTTTCAACCCTGTGGCGTTCAGTTAAATTTCTTACTACAACACAAAGATGCTGGCTGTAATTATAGCACATATAATTTGCAGTAACCTCAACCGGAAAGACTTTGCCTGTTTTTGTTTTATAGATTGTCTCAACCACTGAAGTTTTTTGTTTTTTTATTTTTTCCCAACGCTCGGACCAATCTGCCTGAAAAAAATTATCATCGATGTCAAAAATTTTAGAATCTAATAGCTCTTGCCTTGAATAATCTAAGATATCAATAGCGGCTTGATTTACATAATCAATTTTGCCTTCTGAAGTAATCCATAAAACGGGATTACTCATATGGTCAAGAACAAATTGATTAAACAAGATTTCTTTTTCTATCTTTTTTTGGTAGGTAATATCCCTGATAACAGATTCTACTATTTTTTTACCATCTTCTTCTCTTAAGAATGCGTTGTGCAGGACCCATTTATCTTGGCCGGATAAAGTCTTAAAATTATATTCAAAATTATAGATTTGGCCTTCTTCTTTAAGCTTTTCTCTAACCGTTCCCAGCTCTCGGGTATATTCGATAATTTCATCAACTTTTTTGCCAACCAAATCCTTAGAGCTAGACTCAAGGCCTAAGATATCAACTAAAGCCTGATTGGCAAAAAGAATTCTTCCCTGATCAAAAGTATAAGAAAAAACCCCATCTTTTGTAAAGTTAATAATTCTTTTGTAGATCTCTAAAGACTTCAACTTATCATTGGATTTTTTGCCGTTTTTCATAATGCTTATAGATAAAAATAGATAGCCGAATTGACTACCTCCCCCAGAAACTACAATATATTAACGATTTATAAACTAAATTATACCATAAATTAACTATCCTATCAAATTGTATGGTACAACTTATAGGGTGTACCCTTGTAGGACGTCTGCAAGGATACTAAAACGAAGCAACTTCGATGTCATTCTGAGGCGAAGCCGAAGAATCTCTGTGATAGATGAGATCCTTCGCCCTTCGGGCTCAGGATGACAAAAGAGGCTAGGCTCAGGATGACAAAAGAGGCTAGGCTCAGGATGACACCATAGAGAAATAGCTATTTAAAGATGAATTAGATGGTTTTTTTTCTTTTTTCTCTGAAATAATCTAGCTGATCTAATGGTACGATAACAGAAGTCGCAATATTAGTTAAATGAGCCGCGGTTCTTTTAAAGTAACGGGCAATTAAAGTAAAAGAGACAGCCGTATTTACCGGTAGATTGCCATTTGCCAACTTAACAATAGCATCCTCACACCTTTTTACTATCTTCGTTTCAAAGTTCCAAGCAGAAGCAGCTTGTTTTTCGTCTGAATCGATAAAAGCCTCTTTTGTAATATTAAATAATCTCTCAAGATCTTCCCCGATATTATCAAAAAATTGGAGATACTTTTCTTTATCTAAGGGGCCATCAAGGATATTAGTTACTTCAAATAAATTTTTTGCATAATCACCTAACCTCTCTGCATCCTTTACCACACTCATCAAAAGCAATGAGGTGGGCAAATCTACAGAAGGCTGGATTGCCAAATGTTCGATAATCCTTTTTCTAATATCCTTCTCTAAGCTATTAACTTTTTTATCCAAAGAATAAATATTATCTCTTAGGCCGGCTTCTTCCTTGTTGTCAATAAGCCGGCAACAGACAGAATCAAACATCTGATGGGTATCATCTAACATCTTTTTGAACTCATCAAGAACCTGACTTAAAAAATCTTTGCCACGCCAAAAATGTAATAAATTTTGAAACATATCATCCCCCTTTTTTTTAGTGTCATTCTGAGGCGAAGCCGAAGAATCTCTATGATAGATGAGATCCTTCGCCCTTCGGGCTCAGGATGACACCATAGAGAGATTGCTTCGTCGCTTACGCCCTTCGACTTCGCTCAGGACTTCCGTTGGTCGCTCCTCGCAATGACGAAATCATCTCATCTTTTCATTCTTTTTTCAAAAACTTTTGACAGTATCTTAATTTATCAATTTTGATAAAAATATTAATATTGCTGGAATTACAAAAAATAAAGATAAAACAAAAAGTATGGCATACCGGCGTTTTTTATAAGCAAGATTACCTAATCCATAAGCTAAAAATATAGGAATTTTTCTTAAAACCTTAAAAGGGTATATAACTAAAATCCCAATCAAGTTAAAAAGAAAATGAACAAAAGCTACAACTATGGCAGAAATATTTCCGGTAGCAAATGAAGCTAAAATTGCAGTTGTAGTTGTGCCTAGATTAGCTCCTAAAGTAATTGGAAAAATTGTCTCAACTGTCAAAATGCCGGCAGCTACAAGCGGAACCATCAAAGAGGTAGTAATTGAACTGCTTTGGACAATAGAAGTAAAAATAAAACCGCCAAAAATCGCAATTATAGCGCTTTTTCCAAATATATTATTTAAAACCAGTTCTGCCTTATCCATTACTAAATTCCGCATAGTCTTTACAATAAAATATAAAGAAAAAAATAAAAAAACTATCGCCACAACCAGCATAATAAAATATATAAACTTGGGAGGTAAAAAAGATATTTTTTCCAAACTGCTTTTTATCCCAGCTATAGCTGGTTTAGTCATAGCCTTAAGGGGGCTGGTAAAGGTAAGCCCTCCGAAACCTTCAAAAATATTACTCATCCAGATAGCTGCCTTATGTAAAAACCCTGTCCAAATCTGTAGCGGGAGTAATATACAAACAGCTAAAACATTGAAAAAATCATGAACGGCAGCCCCGCTGATTGCCCGTTTAAACTCTTCTCTTCTGCCAATATGAGCCAAGGAAACAATCAAATTTGTAACGGTGGTACCAATGTTTGCTCCCATCATAATCGGAATAGCGCCGCCTACAGTTAATACTCCCGAAGAAACCATTCCTACCGTAATCGAAGTCGTTGTCGATGAGCTTTGAATTAAGCTGGTAGCAAGAATACCGATAAAAAGGCCAACGAAAGGATTTGAAGTAGTTTGAATTAAATTCTCGGCAAAACTCCTGCCAAAGCCCTTAAAGGCAATCCCCATCAGGCCAATACTAACTAAAAATAAATAGACCAGGGCAATGACTGCCAGAATTTTGAAGGGAGTATTGAATCTTGATAAAGATGGTTTGAATTTATTCATAGTTTACCTAAATTATATTATTAAACCAAAAATAAATGAGATGTCCAGAAAATATTTTTAAAAGATTTTTAGAGGAGAATAAAAAATGTAAGTTTTATTCAAGCAAGTCTCTTATTGATTTTAAAACTCTTTCCGGGGATTCGGTTTTAAGTAAAAACCTGTCTGCTTCTTTTGCATAGAGTGAATTTTCATAACGGCCAAAAGCTGTATAAACTATTATTTTTAAATCCGGTATGATTGAGCGAAGAATAGAGATAGTCTCTAAGCCGTCTTTTTCCGGCATCATTAAATCCAAAATTACAATATCTGCAGAATTTTTCCGCAAATAATCAAGCAGCTGATATCCATTACCTACAGTCTCAACTTCATAACCCTCGTCACCAAGTAGGTCTTTAAAGGTCTGGCAAATTCCGGGGTTATCATCGGCCACTACTATTCTTGCCTTTTTTTTCGACATAACTCACCTCCTTTGTATTTATTCTACTACAGCGGCAACTGGCAATCAAATAAATTATTTGCAAGAACCCACAGCGTCATTGCGAGGCGAAGCCGAAGCAATCTCTATTACACCTGTTAGAGATTGCTTCGTCGCTTACGCTCCTCGCAATGACAGGTAAACTTCAAATTACCGTACTTATGATTACAATATCCCCCTATCAACCTAAAGGTAACTTTACCAACATAGTAGTGCCTTTGTCTTTTTTGCTTTTTACCTCAATTTGGCCCTGATGGGCTGCAACTATATTTTTACAAGCTGAAAGGCCTAAGCCGCTGCCATGGACCTTAGTTGAATACATTGGCTCAAATATCTTACCTTTATCTTTAATCCCCACCCCGGTATCAGAGATAACAACATAAGCAAAATTATCTTTTGAATCTACAGTTACGGTTAATTTGCCGCCTTCAGGCATAGCTTCAACTGCATTATTAATAAGATTTATAAATACCCGCTGAAGCTGCTCTTTATCTCCTTTTATTTTAGGAATATCTTGGTTAATCTCTGTTTTAAGTTGAATATTATCTGGTATACTAATTTTTCCGATAGCTCTTTTAGCTTCTTTTTTTAGGTCAACAGCTAAAAACTTTATATTTTTTAATCTGGTAAAACTCAAAACATCTTCGATTATTGTGTCAGCAGCAACAATTTCTTCATCTAAAACCTTAAGATACCTTTTAATTTTAGGATCTTTGGAATCGCCTAGTCTTTTTTTCAAAATATAAATCGAATTTCTAATAACCCCTAAAGGATTACGCAAGTCATGGGCCACAATGCCAGAAAGTTTGCCCAAGGCAGCTAATTTTTCAGTCTGAATTAATTTTTCCTGGATTTTCTTTAACTCGCTATAAGCCCGGCTTAATTCTTCGGCTTTAGCATGTTCAGATTTAGCTTTAACTGATGCCTTCAAGGCTTCTTTTTCTTTTTTTTCATATTCAAAACGCAAAGATAAATCAATAAAAAAACCAACCACCAAATTTTTGCTGCCGAAACTAAGAAGCTCAGCGCTTATCCATACCGGTTTGGTCACCCCTTGGCTGTCTTGAATATAGCCCTGATAATCATTCTTAGTTTCTTTTTTAGCATGCTGTTTAAACATCTCTGTATAATCTTTTTCTTTTTTTGGATGAAGCTTAGCTTGATGCATTCCCACCAAATCTTTACGGGACATCTTCATTAACTCTTCTGCTCTTTGATTGCAATCAAGAATTACCCCTGTTCCCGGATCAGCAACAAAGATAGCGGTGCCCGCCTTTTGAAAAATAGTTCTGAATTTTGTTTCAGAACGTTTAATCCTTTGATGGTAACTTATTTCTTCGGTAACATCTTTTTGAAAACCAACCAAGGCAACAAAATTACCTTTTCTATCCTTGAGCTGATAAATAGCGGTTTCTGCTATAAAAATTTCTCCATTTTTCTTTTTGTTTTTTAACCTTTTTACAAAAACCTTTCCTTTTTGAACTTCATTAGATATACCGTCTTCAATCTCTTCTGCATTAGCTTCTACGTTCAACAATAAAGGATCCTTGCCTAAAAGTTCTTTGCTGCTGTAACCGTAAAGTTTCTCAGTTGCCGGATTAACATAAACTATCTTTCTTTCTTCGTTGGTCGCAATTACAGATAAGGGAGCATTATCCAACATCCCGGCTAAAAATTTATTTCGCTGTTCTACTTTTCTCTGTTCGGTAACATCGGTAACTATTGATTCTAAAACTTTTTCTCCTCCATCCTCTTCTACTAAAAATGAATTATGCAAAACCCATTTTTCTTTTCCGGTTAAAGTTTTAAAATGATATGGATAATCGCGAATACTTCCTTTTTTATCAATTAAATTCCTTACTTTGCCCGGCTCTTCAAGATAATTTAAAATATCGTCTATTCTTCTGCCAATAACCTCATCGGGGCTGCAATTAAGTTCCAATATATTTATCAGCCCTTGATTAGCAAATAAAATCCTCCCGTCTTTATAACGATACCGGTAAACGCCGTCACCGGTGAATTCAACCAATCTATCGATAATTCTTAATCTTCGATTGACTTCCTTTAACCTTTTTTGAGTCCTATCCCGATAACGAATATCCTCAAATAGCCGATAAATAAACCAGCTAAATAAAGAAAAAAATACAACTACAGTTAATAAAAACCAAAAACTAAATTTTTTCTGAACAGCAACAAACTGCTTGCGAAAAAAACTTTCTAAAGAAAGCACCAAGGATGCCATTTGATGTAAATTTAAAGAGACAAGTTCAGCTGAATTTTTATATTTAGAATCTATTTCTTGTTGAGCGCCTTCTTCGACTTTTAAAAATTTAAGTGACGAAAAGTGATGTTTAGCCGACTGAAACTTTTCTATTATCTTTTCAACTAGCTTTATCTCTTCGGAGCTAAGGCTTTCTTTTTTTAACTGATTTATTTGCTGTTTAAATGTTGCATAGCTTATATCCCATTGAGTTTTTATCCGTTTAGTTGGTTTAAACAGATAGTTGCCGGTAAGATAGTTTAAGTTAAAAGAACTTTCAACTATTTTTCTAGAAACTACAAGCTTTCTGGTGGTTATCTGTAACTTTTGATATGAGTAGAAAACTAAACTAAACAGAATAATTCCGCCTAACAAAATTATTGCCATTACCGAAATCATTCTTTTGACAGGTTTCATCTTTTTTAAATTCAGCGAATTAAGTTAACTCTTTGCGGATCAGCCACCTCAAGAGCATAAGGGTATATAAAGTCTAGATAGTTAGGGATCCTTTTTTCTTTTGTTGATTTATTTATGCGCCAAAAGGCTTGATTTTCAAACTCAAGCAAAAGGGCTTGGGGCAAATAAACATAATATGAGTTTTGCTCCAACGAATTTTTGAGATAATCGCCTTGATAGTTAAGATCTTTTTCAAAAAATCTCTGCAGCCGCTTGCTGTCTTTGGCTATAATCCTTTCTGCCTGAAGCAAGGCTTTTATAAAATCAGAAGCACACCGGGGATGGTCATTGACCCACTTAGTTTTTGTAATAAGAAGAAAATAAAAAGGTTTATAAGGTTGTAAATCCCAAACAACCCCTTTATCGGTTATTTCGTTTTCTTTTTGAGACGCTGTTGAATCCCGAATTATTGCTGCATCAACTTTGCCGGTTATAAACTCAGATATTATTTGATCGGGTTTTAAATCAATTATTTTTACATCAGAAAATTTTAGATTGTATAAGGAAAGAAAATGCTTTAAATAGTATTCATCAGCGCTTCCTTTAATTAAAGCTATTGTCTTATCTGCTAGGTCAGCTGGTTCTTTTATACCATGATCCTCTCTTGCCGCAATTTTTCTAGTTACACCTTCTGAAATCACAGTTAAAACTTTTAAGTCCCGATGCCGAAAGCTATTACTTACTAAAGTTGACCCACTAGCTGTTGCAATATCGGCATTATCAGCAATTAAGCTATCGGTTGCAAACTTTCCCGCCTGATAATCTTTTATTGTTACCTCAATCCCATTTTTTCTAAACAAGCCAGCTTGTTTGGCTATATAAATTAAAGCAGCCGACTCTCCTCGATGACAGGCTACGGTTACTTTATTTTTGGGAATATTATTTTTCTTTAGGCCGTCAGTAATAATATAGGCGGAAATAAAAAAAAGGAGTAAAGTAATTCCCGATAAAACAATATATTTTTTGATTTTCAACATAATAAATAATCTCCTAAAATATTTTATTTTTTTCTAAAATTCTATAGGTATCTTTGTACCTACTATATAAGTTATTATAAACCATTTTCTTCTTTTTGTCTGGATAAAAAACCTTATCCGTTTTAGAAAATCTTAAAGCTGTTTTTTTAAGCGTTTTATCTACCCCTACCCCAAAAGCAGCCAAAGCAGCTGCCCCGGCTAAAGCAGCCTCATGATTTTTAAGGGTTGAGATCTTCTTTTGATAGATATCAGCTTGAATTTGGCTCCAAAGTTTATTTGTTGAACCACCCCCGGTAAGCTTAATTTCTTTGGTATTAACACCTAATCGAGAGTATAAGTCAATAATTTCTCTGGTTTCAAAGGATACGCCTTCAATCACTGCCCTCAACAGGTCATATTTATCTGATTCAAGAGTTAGGCCAAAGAAGGCGCCTTTAGCTTCCGGATTCCAGTTAGGACAAGATGCCCCAGTTAAATAAGGATAAAACAATACGCCGTTTGCGCCGGGGCCAGGTTTTTTAGCGTTTTTAAAATCAGAATTATCATAGTTTCTTCCTCCAGCAATTTTACTAAGCCATTGAATTGATGACCCTACACAACCCTGAAAACCTTCTAACTCCCATCTGCCTTCAATAACATGAACACAACACATCAGCCTCATCTTAGGATCAAATATCGGCCCGGGAATATAAACTAATGGTACCCCAGCTGTTCCCAGGCTTATTTCCAGAACGCCCGGTTTTACCGCTTCTGCTCCTAAGCCGGCGCACTGCTGGTCCCCACCGCCGGATACAAGCGGCATTCCTTCTAGAAGAGAAGTTTTTTTAGCTGCCTTCTTTGATAAAAAACCGATAACTTTCCCAGAAGCAGTTAACTCTGCTAATTGATTTTTCTTTAATCCGGCAGCTTCTAAAATTGACTTGCTCCAACTAAATTTTTCTATATCCAGCAAACCAGTTAAAGAAGCGTTGGAATAATCTTCCAGATAATTTTTACAACCTAACTCTTTGAATATATAACTATGCAGCAGGAGAAACTTATCTATCTTTTTATATATTTGGGGAGCATTTTTTTTAATTGATAAAATCTTGGCTAATGAAAATACCGGATTATTCGGGAGTCCTGTAATTTTATAATATCTTTTATCAGGAATTTTTTTTCCTAAACCTTCCAAAGAATCTTTACCCCGCATGTCTTGCCAGGAAATAAAATTAGTTAACGGCTTTTTATCTTTACCAATTGAGATTAAAGTTGCTCTTTGGGTAGAAATAGAAAGGGAAGAGATTGAAGCTGGTTTTAGTTTTGATTTTACTACCACTTCCCTTAGGGATGAATATATCTTTTCAACTAACTTTTTAGGATTTTGTTCTATCTGACAGCTATTTTTAATCTGAGGCGGGTAAGGTTTATTGATAATCGCTTTGGGCCGGCCATCTTCTCTAAATATAGCTGATTTTATTGCTGATGTGCCACAATCAACTGCAGCAAAAAATTGAGACATAACTTTCCTCGGTTCAATTAACTGCTACCTTACTTCTCTTTTCCTTTCAGCCAAAAGAACAACGTTTTTTAGCTCATCTTTACTTTTGGCTTCATCCCAAATCCGGTCAAAGTTAGGACTTTGGGTTATTTGAGCAATAGCAGCCAATATCTTTAAGTGCAGGACTCTTTCTCCTGATGAACCAACCAGAACAAATGCAGTATGAACCACTTTATCACCAGGAAAAACAATACCGGCCTTGGACCTTACTAAAATAATTTTAAAAATATTTGGCTTTTCAACAAAAATATGCGGAATCGCCAAGCCTTCTTTAATAACTGTACTGGAAGCTTCCTCCCTCCAGATAAACTTCTCAAATAACTTCCCAGATTCCAGCCCTGTTTCTTTGGCAAAAATATCAGAAACTATTTTAAAAAAAACTTTTGCGGTTAAAACTTCCTCTAAATCGAGAACTTCTGCTTTCTCGATTACATGATGAAACTTATCTTTTACCAGATCATCCCTTTGAAAAACAATATTTTTTAACTCGTTAAGAAGATCTTCTGAATTTAGTTCTCTATCTTTAGCTACTAATCTTTCTAAAACGTGAATAAGAGCCGAATCCTGGCTGGCTCTCTTTTGGACATAAGCTTTATACCAAACAAAACCTAAAAAGATAAAAGCAATAGTCAGAAAAATTGTAAATGAACCCATCTCTATCAGCAAAAACCCTCCGCTTAATACTCCAAATACCTGCATATAAGGATAGTAAGAAGAGCGGAATTTCGGCCGGTAACTAGAAATTTTACTTTCTCTAAATAAAATTACAGTCAAATTAGCAAAAATAAATAATATAATTAAAAGACTGGAGGCGACCTTAACTAACATTTCTAATTTTAAAAATAGAATAGCTAAAATCATAAACGTTCCGGTAAGGATAATAGAAATATAGGGAGTTTTAAACCGGGGGCTTATCTTCTGAAAAATTGCCGGCAGAATCTTATCCCGGCTCATACTTAACGGATATCTTGAAGCAGTCATAATACCCGCATTCGCGGTCGATATAAAAGCAAAAAAGGCAGCAATACTGATAATAATTTTAAAAATATCTCCACCAAAAATACCCGCACTGTTAGATATAGGGGTAAGGTCCTGTTTTAGGCCTTCTGTGTCAGATACTCCGATTGCCACAAAAATAACCAAAGCATATAGAGTGACTACGACCAATATTGAAAGAATCATTCCCAAGGGTAAGTTTTTAGCCGGGTTTTTGGTTTCCTCGGCTAAAGCAACAACTTTGTTTAGGCCACCGTAAGAGATAAAAACAAAACTTGCTGTAGCCAATACCGAACCGGTTCCTTGTGAAAAAAATGGCTTAAATTTAGAGATTTCTACTGATTTTGCCCCCCAGACAATGTAAACAACAAGTGCAGCTAAAATACCGATTACCAGAGCCACCTGAAACCGTCCTGCTTCCCGCACCCCAATCAAATTCAAAAATATAAAAAAAAGACAGCAAAGCAAGGCAACTATGCTTAAGGGCAAATCTGTAATTACACTCAGGTAAGCGCCCATCCCGATAAGAGCAAATGCTCCTTTTAGGCTCAAAGAAAACCAGGAGCTGAAACCGGCTATTGTCCCAAAAAGAGGGCCAAAACCTCGCATTATATAGAAATAATCGCCACCGGCTTTAGGCATAGCTGTAGTTAACTCTGCCATGCTTAAGAGAGTAGGAATAGTTAAAAAACCGGCTATTATATAAGAAAGTAAAACTGCCGGGCCGGCTTTGGCAAAAGCCAATCCTGGTAAGATAAATAAACCGGAGCTAATCATTGCTCCAGTGGCTATGCAAAAAACATCTAAAAGAGTAAGCCCCTTTTTTAAGTCTTTATTCATTATTGTCCTAATTGTTCTCCAATTTTAAATTTTAAAGGCTACTTAAGTAAACTTTATTATATCATAAGCTTAAAAACTTTTAAATTATTCTAAACAATTAGAGCCAACCAGCTGTTTTGTTTAATTTTTTTTTGAAGAATTTTCCGATATTCTTAAAAGATTTTGCCTGATGGTATTTAAAATAAATATAGTCTCCTAAAACTCCTGTAATTTCTATCTTGCCTGTCTGATGTGACATCACGTACTTAAACCTCTTGCTGTGGCCGTCAAGCATCTTTTTGGCATCTTCTACAATTTTATATCCTTTTTGTAAGGGAACCTGAAAATTTTCCTTGATTCTTTTTACCGGCCGGCATTGAAAGATATAGTAAGGATTAACCCCGATACTTATAAGTTTTTTTTGTAAATCAGCAAGAATTCGCGGATTGTCATTCACTCCTTTTAACAAAACCGTTTGGTTGTTTATAATAACATTGGCGCCCATAAGAGAGGCAATAGCGTCGATAG
>JAWOBO010000027.1:0-19050 GCA_046484225.1 Candidatus Omnitrophota bacterium
CAAGCGAACTAAACACCCCTAGCTTTTCTTTTGCAACTTTTTTGATCTCATAACCATGGCGAGGCGCTTTTTTAAGCAATCCTAAAATAATTATTTTCTGTATTTGCATAGTTTCCCATTCATTCCACCTACGAGGTGGAATGAAGCCGTAAGAGTGATATTCCACCTCGTAGGTGGAAAATGGTTATTATTCGATGAATTTGCCGATTTTTCTAAAACGCTGGTACCTTTTCTCCACCAACTGACCAGAGTCTAGGCCCTCTAGCTGAGAAAGGTTTTCTAATAGGGATTTTTTAAGGTTATCTGCCGATTTATTTAGGTCCCAATGAGCCCCTCCTTCTGATTCCGGAATGATTTCATCTACAATCTCTAATTTAATAAGCTCAGGAGCTGTCAACTTTAAAACTTTAGCCGCTTCTTCCCGTTTTGCCGCATCTTTCCATAAAATAGCGGCACAGCCTTCGGGAGATATCACTGAATAATATCCATATTCAGTAATTAACACTCTGTCTCCGACACCTATCCCTAAAGCTCCTCCACTGCCGCCTTCTCCAATGACAGTTATAACAATCGGGGTTTTTAGAGCAAACATATCTCTGATATTTTCAGCTATAGCTTGGGCCTGGCCTCTTTCTTCGGCCCCGATTCCCGGATAAGCACCGGGGGTATCGATAAAACAAAAAACAGGTAACCGGAAGCGTTCTGCCAACCGCATTACTCTCATAGCCTTGCGGTAACCTTCCGGATGAGCACAACCAAAATTGCGCCAAATATTTTCTTGAGTGTCTCTACCCTTTTGATGGCCAACAAAAACTATTTTTTTCTGATTTATCTTCCCAAAGCCGGAAACTAACGCCGGGTCTTCTCTAAAATTCCTATCTCCCGATAAAAGGATATAATCATCGGTTATCTTTTGGAGATAATCCAAAGTGGTGGGACGCCTGGGATGACGGGAGATTTGTACCTTTTGCCAGGCGGTAAGATTAGAATAAATGTCTTTTTTCAGACTTTTCAGCTTTTTTTCTAAATCAATAATTTCTGAAGACAATTCTACATTCTTTTCTTCAGAAAAACTTTGCAGTTCTTCTATCTTTTTCTCAAGTTCAATTATTGGTCTTTCAAAATCCCAACCCTGCATCACGCACTCCTGGTTAACTTTGTTCCGATGGACGACCGACGATAGACGATCGTTCACTTCGTTCACTAAGACGATTTTTACAAAAAGAATCAGCTTTATTTTCCATCGTATGTAGCATTGCAAATATATGTTCGTATTTTTCGTCTAATTGGTCAAATTTATCTTTGTTAATATATTTACAAGCTAAAGCAAATTCTAACCACGTTTGGGTTTCAGCTGCTTCAGCAATTGAATCAGATAATTTATTAATAAAGACAGATTTATATCTCCTTTTTCTCCAGCCTTCAGCAAGGTTAGCACATACTGATCTAGAAGACCTGCGTATCTGATCTGTCAACGAAAACTTTTCTTCTTTTGGAAAACTTTTAGATATTTCAAATATTTCCATAGCAGTATCAAAAGCATTCTTATATACATTTAAATCTCTTACACTTCTTATTCTCTTCGTCCTTTCGTCCATCTTTCCTCGTCTCTCGGAACGATCATAACACGCTCTATTCGACTATAGTCACTTCTGTTCCTACCGGAATAATATCGTAAAGTTCTTCTACCTGGTCATTAGCCATCCGAATGCATCCTAAAGTTACTTGTTTACCTAAATTATTCGGTTCAGTTGTGCCATGGATACCATAACCACTTTTATCAATACCCATCCAGCGAGAGCCTAAAATATTATCTGGATTATCAGGCAAAACTATCGCTCCCGCCTTATACCAGGTCGGCTTAACTAGTTTATTTATTATTTTAAATTCTCCTTCCGGGGTTCTGCCTTTTTTCCCGGTAGCGACAAGATAGGTTTTAAATATTTTTCCATCTCTTTTTAAAAATAATAAATTCTGTGACTTATCCACTACCAACGAAAATTTGCAAGTGTTAACTTTTAATTCTTGACCGGGGACAATTTTATCCGAAGCTAAATTATTGGATTTTTTAATCAGGCTTACGGTGGTATTGAATTTTTTAGCAATTTTTGATAAAGCATCTCCCCGTTTTACTTTATAATTTTTACTGCATTTATCTTCGTGATAAGGTGAAAACAACAGTTGAATATTAATATCTTGTATCTTTTCCTGAATTTGGCGAATAGTTGAAGGATCAGTTACATCTGCCTTTTTTTCTTTTAAAAGTTCTTTAGCTTGACTATATTTATCTTCTTTTAATAGTTCATCTACTTTCTCAAAAGATACAATATCTTTCTTTTGGGGCTGTTCTTTTTCTCCTGAGCTAAAAATTAACCCGAAAACCACCCCAGCAATAACTACTATACCAGCTACAACAAAAATAATTTTTTTATTCAAATCCTACCCCCCCACTATAAGTAAAAAACTACCGCCACAATAACTCCAATTAAACCTCCGGCGAAAATTTCTACCGGAGTATGGCCAACCAACTCTTTCATTTGTTTCTCTTTTAACTTTCTCCCTTCGTGAAAATCATTCATAATTTTATTCAATATTCTAGCTTGAACTCCGATTGAACGGCGCCAGGTTTGAGCATCAAACATTGTAACTAAAGCAAAAATTGCAGAAAGAGCAAAAAAAGGTGATTGAAAACCTAACTCTTGCCCTAAAGCCATAGCTAAGGCTACGACTGCGGCGCTATGAGCAGAAGGCAAACCACCTGTTCTGAGAATCCAATAAAAATTAAATTTCTTCCCTTGGGCTAACCCAATTATAATTTTTATTCCCTGAGCAATAGCCCAGCTTAATAAGGTTATCCATAAAACTTGATTAGCAAAAATCTCTTCCCAAAAATTATCCATAAATTAATATTACAAAAATTGTTGCCTAAAATGAATTACTTATTTGTCTCTGTTTTTTCTGGAGTATTTTTATTTCTCTGGCTAAATTAAGTTCCTTCCTAAGCTTTTTGATATTTTGTTTTATATTATTGTATTCTTTTTTTAATTTAGTTACTTCATTTTTGGCTTTTCGCAAAGATTGGATTTCTTCTTTAGTTCTCCCAAACCCTAAAAAACCAGTTCTGGCATTTTTTTTAAGATCTTTTTTTGCTTGAATATATTCTTTCTTTTTTAGTCTTAATTCCTTTCGATTTTTTTCTAAAAGATCTTGGATTTGTTCTACACCTTTCAACTTTCTCTGCTTTTTATCAACATCTTTAGATAAATTTTTTTTAAGGCTCTCTTCTTTTAGGTATTTTTTTGAAAAAGTTGAATCTTTTTCTGCACCTATAGATTTAATTTGGTCAAGATCGTAAGTAACTTCATCCCCCTTAAGATTAACTTTTATAGCATCTCGAGTTAATTCTACTATATCTGCTTCAACAACCTTTCCTGAATTTAACACAATGGTTTCAGCAAAAAGATTAGCTGTAAATACTACTGCAAAAAATAATAAAAAAACTATTATTATAGGTATTTTTTTCATGCTTTTATTTCAAAATTAGCTATATTATACTATAAACACCAATCAACTAAAAGAAAGTTAATATATGGCGGCGAGTGGACTTGAACCACCGACATAACGGGTATGAGCCGTTTGCTCTGCCAGACTGAGCTACGCCGCCTAGTTTAATATAATAATTTATTGCCTCGAAAATTGATTATATCATTATTTTGGAAAAATCAAAATAGGAATAAATTCTAATTTTTTAATTTTTAAATTTCTTAATTATTTCTATTCTCTCAAGTGGTGAATAAAATTTTGTTTTTATTTTAAAATCGTCTAAATAGATGTCTTCGGGATAATTCTCTAGACTATATTGATAAACATAAAAATCTTTCTCTCTACCCACATATTGAAATTGTTGGTAAGGTTCATACCCTTTGTATAAAAAAACTTTATCTTCTGAATCTAATATATAAACCTTAAAAACTAAATTTATTTGGATATGAGGAAATTCTTCTGTTTTAAAATTAAATCCATTAAAATCGGCACTAGTGACATATTCTAATTTTTTTTCTTTAACGTTAACTTTTAAACTTTTAACTCTATTTATATCTTCAGCTATTTTACTTATTTCCTTTAGAACATTGTAATATTTACCCCAACCTTTTGGTTTTTTTCTGTAATAAACAAATAAAAGTAGATTTTTAAAGGCCGCAGATGCATTAGATTTATTTAGATAACTCTGTACCTGCTGAAAATACAATGAAGCTAGATCTAGTTTTATATCTCTAGCTGAATAAGTTGGATATATTTGGTAAACTTTTAATAACTGTTTTTTTGCTCTTTTATCCCCATGTTTTTTATAAAAACGGCCTAATTCAAAATGATACAAAAAATTAGAAGGATTTAATTTAATTGCTTCTTTATACAGACTTTCTGCCACTTCTTTATCTACATTTAACTTTGAGCCTAAATTATCTTCAATAGCTGAGCTAACCGTTTTCCCATAATACAAGTAATATTTAGCTCTATCTTTTACCAAAGAAAGAGCTTTCTTTAGAGCAAAAATCTTTTTCCGATAATATTCTATTTTACCTATTTTCTGAACTGGTTTTACATAAGCCCGAGCTTTTTTATAAAAAAAATGCGCCTTTAAATCAGAGTAAATAAGAAAACTTAAGTAAAAAAATATAATTACTACAATAAAGAAAAAAATATTTTTCTCTTTTTTAGTTGCTTGAAATTTTTTCATTTTCTTTTCTTGCTTTGTAAAAATAAGTATTTAAATATTTATAAACTAAGGCTAATAATATCCAAAACTTAATCTCAATAGCCGGAATATGAAAATTAAATTCAAAAAAACTATGCCCTAAAACCCCAAATAACCCGGAAAGAATCCCTATTGACAAACATTTTACTAAGCGATCTTTTCTTTTATTGATTTTTATGATTATTTCTTTAAAAAGAAAAATAAAAAATAGAAAATAGAAAATAGAGCCAACAATGCCCTTTTCTATAATTAATTGTAAAAATTCATTATGAAGATAATTATAAAAGGGAGCTTGAAAACTTCTATATAAAGAAAAAATGTAACGAAAATTACCGCCACCGACCCCAAAAAGAGGAAAATCTTTGATAATTTGAAGTGAATCCTTTGCTGGTTTTAGGCGGCTACCTAGCTGTTTGTAGAGGTGTAAAGGATAACCATCAAAAACAAGAAAAAGCAAAACGGCAACTATAAATAAAATAATGCCGGCAATTCCCCAACGAGAAATCTTTATTAATTTATTTTTTAGTAAAAAAAAGCTCATTATAATTAAAGAAAATACCAACCCTCCAATACCTGCATCTGAGGAAGAAAGAAAAACACTAATAGATATTACTAAAGCAGCTAAAAGGAAAAATATTTTTTTCGATAACCTGGGCATCATCAAAGAATAAATGAAAGAAAGAGGAGCAACCATAGTCATAAAAGCTGCAAAGTGATTTTTTTGGCCTACGATTACACTTACTTGACTGGGGAAAAATCCTTCTTTTAGAACCCCGAAGCGCCATACCAACTCAACAAATGCAAGTAGGCCTGACCAAATAATTATTATAGCAAAAATCCGCAAAAATTGGCGCCGGGTTTTTATCATGTTTATGCAAGCAATAAACAAACCTAGATAGCATAAAAAAGATATAAGTTCTTGCCTGCTAGCATAAGAATAAACAGTTAAAGGATAAAATGAAGAAAGAGAAAAATCCGGCAAGAATTTGGTATAGATATCTACAAGTTTGGGCGATAAAATTTTTAGTAAAAATGCAGGTAGAGGAACAAGTTGAAGGACAGAAATAAAAATAAATATTAAAAGGTAAATTATCTGACTGGGATAGCTAATTTGAGACTGGTTTTCCCTAAATATTTTAAAAAAAAAATAGAAAAAAGTAAAAGGCAAGTAAAGTTTATCAGAATTCGATAAAAAAGCGAAAAAGATCCATAAAATAAAGGAAATAAAATAATTAAGGCAATCAGAAAAAATTCAAAACAAATTGATAAGATACTAGTGGTTTTTGATTTATTTAGTTTCACCATAATAATAATAATAAGCTTTATGTTCTTTGGTTGTTTTATTTAAAAGAGCGCCGATAACCTTAACCTTTTTCTCTAGGATCTTTACTGCCTCTATAATTATATCTAAATTAGTTCTGTCAGCTTCAATCACTAAAAGATTTGTATCACATTTTGAACCCAAAATTAAGGCATCTGCTGTAGCAAGCACAGGCGGCATGTCAACAATTACTTTTTTAAACTCTTTTTTTCCCAATTCAATTATCTCATCAAGTTTCTTTGAATGTAATAATTCTACTGGATTAGGAGAAATTGGGCCGCGAGAAAGTAAATAAAGATTGGGGATTTTTGTTTCTCCAATAGCTTCTTCTAAACCACAGTTACCAGCTAAAACATTACTTAGCCCTTTTTTTGCTTTTTTCTCTAGAAATTCAGCTAAACGCCCTTTTCTAAGATCACCATCAATAACTAAAGTTTTTTCCCCTGACTGAGCAAAGGCAGAAGCAATATGAGCTACGCAAAAGGTCTTACCTTCAGTAGGAATAGAGCTTTTTATTCCTAAAACTTTAAGAGGTTTTTCCTGAGGGAAAGAAAAAGTTAAGGCAACTTTTATTTTCATAAAAGCTTCTGAAAGCATTGATTCAGGCCCCCTGGCCTTTAATACAGACTTATCTTTTTCTTTTTTCTCTAAAGGAACTTCGCCAAAAAAAGGCAGATTGGTATAAAGCTCCACATCTTCGGGGTTATGCAGAGTAGAATCAAGGGATTCTTTAAAATAAGCAATGCCTCCCCCCAATACTAAACTCGCTAAAAATGCTAGGGTTATGTCCTTTACTGGCTGGGGTTTTATCGGTTTATTAGGAAGATGAGCTTCATTTAAAATCTTTATGTTTGAAGTTATCATTTTCTTATTAAGCTCAAACTCCCTGATTCGATTACTATAATCATCATAGGTTTGTTTGTAGGTTTCCAGTTCGTCCTGCAACTTTCTATAATATGACATAATTTCCTGAAGAGCAAAAAGGTCTTGCCGTTTATCCTTTAATAACTCATCTACTCCTTTCAGCTCCTTCTCCAAAGCAAGCCTCTTAGGGTGCTTTTCTCCATAAATTTCTGATACTTCATTAATTTCTCTTTGCAGTTCCTCCCGCTTTTCCTTTAGGCTTGCCAGAGGAGTTTCTCCCTCTCGGGTAATGTCGGGGATTTTGTCTAGTTGATGTTTCTTTACAAAAGTAGTTATCTCTGCTTCAGTCATTTTTATTTTTTCTTGAACACTTTCATTTTCTTTTTCAAGGCTATCTATGCCTTTATTTAAAACCTTTCTTTTTTCTTCCAAGTCAGCCTTTCTAAATTCTTGCGTCCAAGTATTGGCAATATTTACAATTTCTACCGGATCTTTGCCCTGGAAGAAAAAATTAACTACATCACTATCTTTTGAAGAAGTATATCTTACGAGCTTCGAAAGCAACTGAGACACTACTTCATTTTCTGAATCAAGCCCCAGCTCTTCAGCTACTTTTTTTGCCAAGCGCTGCGAAGTTAAAAGCTGCAGCTGATCCTGCTTTGTATAAAGGCCTTTTTTGTAAATAATTTCTTCTTTACCGGTAATTTCAGGTACTTCTTCTTGAACAAGTAGAGAAACTTTTACTTGATAAATCTCTGGTTGAGAAAAATCATAGTAGGCTACAGATGCAGTAATAACTACAACACAAATTGCAATTAGCCAAATATTTTTCTTGGCTATATTTAGATAATCTTTTATCCCTAATTCTCTTACTTCAGGCGGTGGTATCATAATTAATCTTTTTAATTTTTCTTCTTAAAACCAACTTTCCGGAACAACAATAGTATCTCCTTCCTTTAGCTCTACGTCTTGGCTTCTATCACCAGTTTTCATGATATAGCCAACCGGAACTTTAATAATTTTTTCTTGATCTCCCTTTTTTCTGATTACCTTTACCCCATTTTTACTAGCTACTTCAGTGAAGTCTCCAGCTAAAGAAATCGCATCTAAAACGGTAAGGCCTTTACGATAGGGGTATTCTCCTGCTTTATTTACTTCGCCAGTTATAAATAGCTGTTGATACTCTTCTAGATAGATCCTATCTCCTTCTTTGAGAAAAAAATCTTTATATTGATTCTCTTTTTCTAAATTCAAAATATAATTTTTTTCTTCTCCGGCTTCTTCTCTTAAAATTCTAACTTCTCCTAAATCAGCAGTAGGCTCAGCTCCACCAGCTAAAAACTTTATCGCTTCCAATGGGTCTAAATCTCCTCTCTCTAATTTATGAGCTCCGGGATTTTTGACCGCACCTAAAATATAAATATCTTTATACTCAGGTACTATTACTTTATCTTTTGGTTTTATAAAAAAACTATCCCCTCTTTTTTCCGCATCGATTACATATTGTTTTTTCCCTTTAACTCCTAAAGCTCTAAACACCTCCACTCTTCTTAAATTACCTTCTTCCTTAGGGCCTTCTGCTACTACTATCGCATCTAACAGGGTATATGGGCCTTCCAACTCATATTTGCCCGGTTTATTCACTGCCCCTAGCACTGAAAAATCACTATAATCTATAACTGTCACTGTAACTCTGGGGTTAGTTAAATACTCCGGCTCCAGTAGATTCTCAATCTTGACGGCTGCTTCACTTAAGCTCAAACCGGCTAGTTCTATTACTCCCAACAAAGGATACTGAATAGTTCCTTCTTCAGAAATTGTCGTTGTTAGACTTAAGTCCGGTTGATTGTATACAATAATTTCTATCGTATCAAAAGGATTAATTTGATATCTTTCTTCTTCTGATGTATCACTATAATATCTAGATTCTGTCTCTATCGTTCTCCTTTGAAATTGATTGCTAACCTCTTTTATTTCCTTGGATTTTATTAATTTAATTCTTACCCCTTGTTCGATTGGATAGTATATCTCCAGTAAATCCCCAATTTTTTTTTCTGCCTCATCTACAGTAAGCCCCGCGATTTTAATGTCCCCTAACAAGGCATACTCTATACCACCTTGACTAGATACACTGGTCTTGGTATCCAGAAAAGATTGGCCGGGAACAGTAATTTTTAAGACATCTCCTGGCCCAATTTTATCTTGAGAAAACCCAAAGAAAGAAGAAGTTATAGATATTAAAAATAAAAAAAATATAATTTTTTTTAACATTTTTTCTCCTTTTAAAAACTTATTTTAACACCAGTCGTAAAAATATTATTATCATAACTATAGATATCTTCATCAGAATCATTTTCACTATGTTCATACTTAAAATAAATATCTGTCCAGGTGTTCATAAGATAATTTGTCCGAAAATAATAACTAGTTAAAGTATCATTTCTCCCAGAACCATATTCTGTATCATCGAGTGATGCACCAACTTCAAAAAATATTTTATTCAAAAATACAGGTAAAATTTTCATATCAAAGTTAACCGAAAAAACATTTGCTTGTTTTTCATTTTCATAAGGAGTAGTTATAATATTTTGCTTAACTTCTAAAGATGGTACCAGGCGCGCCCCTGGTTTAGGAATATAATTAAAAGCAATATCTACTGTCCCTTCATTTTTAGAATCGCCATCCTCAAACTCAATTTTTTTTTGGCCATATTTTGCCGCAAATTGAAGCCCGCGAAAAAATGTCCCATCTATTCCAAGCCAAGCAGTATTAGCGCTCCAATCATCATTGGTTCTTTCCGAATATTGATTATTTTCATAATCATATTGAAAAACTAAACTAGTAAAATTAGTAAGTTTAAAATTATTGATCAAAGATATTGTATCACTAATTACATCTGAACTTTCATATTCTGTAGGATACTGACTTTGATTACGATGAAACACAATTTGAGTAGGAAGACGATTCCAATCAGCAATTAAATCTAATTGATAATCATAAACCCAATAATAAACTCTTCCTTTATCCCGACTAGCTAATTCAGTTTCTGTGCCAATATCAACTACATCTGCATAGTTTCGATTTAATTTATAAGAAGCCTCAAAGCCATACTTTTGTCGCATATAATTTATAGACCCGTAACCTGAAAACCTTGGTTTATACAAATCATCTTTTTCATCCTTTCTAACATTATCATCTGAACTAAATCCTAAACTTTGGCTTAACGGTAACTCTACAGAAGGGCCTCGCAGCCCAAAAGCAATATCAGTATGTCCTGTCTTAAATTCTTTTTCTTTCGCCAAAATTCCTCCGATACTATAATCTAGGGCCAAATCTACGTTAAATCTTGTTGTCCAATCAGCGTATTGATCGGTATTGGTCCTAAATATATTATCATTATACTTTGCCTCTAAGCTAGTATTAAATTTTAAATTCGGCTTAATATATTCTTTAAAAAAATCTTTAAAAGTTCCTCTTACCTGTTGATTCTCTTGGAAAACCACCTCTTCTGCTTGCTTTGTAATTTTTTTCTCTTCTTCGCTTTTCTCCTTAGCTATTTTTTTAACCTTTAGCTGATAATAATCCAGGGAAAGAGAGATAATATCCTCTCTGTCAACTGCAGCATAACAATTTATACTTATTATACTGGCTAAAGAAAATAACCCAACCATTTTTAAGAAAAATTTTGTTTTCTGAATAAATAAAAAATATTTCACTTTTGTATAAAACGTTTTTTTTATTTTATCTTTTCTAGTTCTTTAAACTTTTTAATTATTTTCTCTTTTATTTTTTGGTCTATCTCAATAAATTTAAGGCCAACTTTATATTTTTTAAACTTTTTAAGATATTTTGATCTTATTGCTTGAGCTTCAACTTTAACAGGTTCTGAGCAAAAAGGAAAAAGGATTTCTAATCTTATCAAATCACCAGGCCTAACTGCTTGAGAAAGATATACGAGAGCCCCACCGGCACTCAAATTTTGGGCAAAAGATAATTTTTTTTCACCAGAATCTTTGATTTTATACTTTATAAGATGGTGTAAATTAATCCTTATATATTTCCTATCCCCTTTTTCGTTATTGATTGAAAACCAGATTTTTTTAATTTTATTATTCATCACTAGTTACCTCTTATTAGCTTATGTTATTTTGACCTTAAAATTTTCTTAGCTTGATACAGAAATTTAAAAACCTGACGATAATCTCCTTTTAATTCTTTTACTTTCTCAAATTCTTCCACAGCTTTTCTGTAAGCACCTAAATTATAATAAATTATGCCTAAATTATAATGAGCATCAACATAATCTGGATCTAAACTAGTAGCTATTTTTAAGTTTTTTGTTGCTTCGCCATATTCATTTTGATCCCATAAAACAAAAGCTAAATTATTATACGCCGGTGCATAAGAAGGCCTATTTTCTATTACTCTTATTAAATTTGATCTTGCTTTACTTAAATCGCCTTTAATTAGATATAAGGTAGCTAAATTATATCGAATTAAATAAAATTCAGGATTTTTCAAAAGCACTCTCTGATAAGCATTAATAGATTCATCTATTAAACCCATTCTATGGTAAATATAGGCTGCATATTGTAAAACAATCGGGTTTGCAGAACTTGCCTCTAGAGCTTTTTTTATTTCTTGTTGGGCTTGTTGATTATTACCTAAAAAATTAAAACCTAGGGCTTTACCAATATGTAAATAGGCTTGATAAGATTTTTTTACTTGTGAGGCTTCAAACTTATCTAAAGCCAGGGCGCTCCATTCAGTTATTTTTTCTTTATTTTGGGCAAAATAAGCTTCTCTTAAAAATTTAAAACCTTCTTTAAGATAACTTTGCCCTTTGTCTTCAGTTTCTAAATCTAGATCAAAAGTTTCGGTAACTGTTTCCTCTACTTTCTCACCAGTTTCTCCCCCCACTTTTATCTCTTCTAATTCAATTGCTTTCGCTTCTTTTAATTGCTCTTGAACCTCTTTGGCTTTTTCCATATCTCTTAAGTCTCTGTCATAAGAATAAATATATTTTTTTCGAAATTGAGCTACTTTCCCAATTTTTGAATAAGGTTCTGTCCTTGAGATGTTTTCGAAAATTTGCATAGCTTTTTCCTTTTGCCCGGATTGATACAAAGAATCTGCTTCCTGATAAGATACAAATGTATCCCATTTCCCAGTTAAATCTTTTTTTAGCTTATTAAAAATAGATGAGGCTTGCTTAAATTTACCCTGAAATTTGTAAACAATTCCTTTATAAAACTTAGCCCGATAGGCAATCATGTTTTTAGAATTAATTTTTTCTATTTTTCCAATATAGTCTAAAGAACTCTGCCAATCTTTCATCTTAAGATAATTTTTTACCAATTTAAGATACTGCTTTTGCAAAGCTTTGCCTTTAAAACGAAAGGGGTCTTCTTTGATTTTTTTTATCTTATCTTGGATCAGTTTTTGGTTTTCTTCCCTTTTTTGTGGAAAAATATTTACCAAGAATTCATTCACCTTAGAAACTAAAAATGATTTTTCTTCTGTTTTAACATCAACGACTTCTTGGAGGACATTTTTTAGATCTTGAATTTGGCCTCCTTCAGTTATTTCTTTGCTTATTTGCGAAGATGCTTCTATTTTTAAAACAGAAGCAAAATCAAAGTCATCTTTGGTTATTTCAGATAAAAACGTATCATCAAGAATATTTTTTACTTTCTGAATATCTTGAGTAGTTTTAGCATTTTCTACATCTTTTAGAGAAAGGCGTAGATTGGCTAAAGACTTATCAAGAAGATAATGATTATAACTTAGAAAAAATATGCCCGCAAAAACAAAAGCAATAATCAAAGGAAGAATTGTTTTAAAAAAGATATTTCCTTTCATGTTGTTATTTTACTATAATAATAGTTATTTTCAATCTCTTAAAAAAGTTTGCGCTTATATATTAAAGATAAAATAATCCCAACATTAATTCCCACTCCTAAAACAAGAATAAAATTGCCAATTGATGATTCTTTTGCGGGTTGGATACTTTTTAGAAAAAATAAAGGTATTTCTAAAACTAAAATAGAAATAAAATTTATGCAAAAAAATAAATGGAATAATAGCGCCATCCAAAATACTAATTTATATTGCCATTTAACCATCAAATAAAGCAATAATACAAATACCAAAAATATAAAATGGGTTGTTAAACCAATTAAACCACTTATAGGATTTGAAAAAAGTATCAGGCGAGGAGAAAAAAAGAAAAGAGAGGAAAGATAGAAAATAAATAAGAAAAGGTAAAAATTAGATAAGACTTTTATATATAAGTTGTTGTTTTTCAAAGGCTTATATTTATTGACAAAATAAAAATAATATGTTATACATTAATTAGAGTTAAGATGTATAAAAAGTTAATCACAATTATTGTAATAATCGCAATCGGGTTAATTTATTTAAACCTAGACCTTACTGCTTTTTCTGCTGAAAGAAACTCATCTACCATCCCGCCCATAATAGATGATGATGACGACGATGATGATGATGACGATGATGAAAAAATAACCCCTACTCCTACAGCGCCAATAAGTTCCCCCCTCAGCAAAAAAACTAAAAGCCCTGTAATAAAAGACTTTAGCTTGACAGCCCCCCAATTATTTAAAAAATCTAGCTCAAAAAAATAACAACTTAGCCTTTTCTTTTATCAATTACAAAACAACTTCCTAAATGATTTTTTGCTTTTTTCTTAATTCCTGCAGCGATATTAGTTACTTCGGCATAAGTTTCGATTTCCCGATGCTGGTTAGTTACTCCTGCCAATGATATGCTCATAATTGGAAATCTTTTTACATTCCCTTCTCTATCGTGGGCCACAATATGCCCTCTTTCTAAATCCTTTCCATCATAAAATTCTCTGACCCTTTTATCAAATTCAGAGATTATGTATTGGGCAATTTCTCTCATATGTTGAGGGGAAGTCAGGATAAGAAAGTCATCTCCGCCTTCATGGCCCACAAAATCATCAGATGCACCTTTTTTTTCAAGTGCTTCTTTAAAAATTTGGCCAGTTAGCTGGATAGCCTGATCACCTTTATGTATCCCATACTTATCATTAAAGGCTTTAAAATTATCTAAATCACAATAAATAACTACAAATTTTTCACCTTGTTCAATTCTCTTCTCAACCTCCTCCATAATCACAATATTCCCTGGTAATTTAGTTAAAGGATTTGCATTTTCGGCTCTTTTTTTCATTCTCGATAAATCTTCTACCATAGAATTAAAAGCATCTGCCAATTCTTGCAATTCGTCGCCGGTAGAAATTTTTACTTTTAGATCCAGTCGGCCTGAGCTAATTTTTTTAGCAGCTTCGTTGAAAATCTTAATCGGACCGATAACTAAACGGGAAAGGAAAATCCCTAAACCAATCGTTATTATGACAAACAGTATCCCCACCAAAAAGGCAGGCTCATAAACTTCTTGCATAGCAGTTGTGATATCGGCTAAAGAAAAATAAAGCCTCACAATTAAAGTTGAACCTTGCCTATAAGGCAAAGGTAAAAAAAGGGAATATATTTTACCCTTCCTGTCAATCACAGGTTCAATATTAGCTTGGGGTTTATTTCGAATTTTCTTTATAACCTCTAAATCATCTGAATTTATTTTTTTATCTTTTTTTTCTAATGTTGAGAAAAATACCTTTTTATTAGTATTAAATAATTTTGCATCCTCTAAAGAACCTTTCTCCTTTAATAAATCAATCTTTCTCTTCAGGAAACTTATTTTTTCTTCCGGCGCCAGAGAAAAAGTTTTAATTTTATCCCAAGTATTTTCTATAGCTAAAACTACCAATCGGCCTTGAGTTTTTTTATATCTATTAAGTATATTCACCTCATGAGTAAGCTGAATAGAGACAAAAACACTAATCATCACAATTGTAAAAATTGTAATCAAGATTATTATTCTACTTTGTAAAGTTGTTTTTCTCATATCTAATGATTCCCTAAAAAACTATTTTTTGCCATTCGAAAAAATACTCCCCAAAGATTTTTTGATAATCCCGGTTGAACTAAGAGCTCCTTTATTATTTTTAGATGATTTTCAAAATCTCCTTTTTTTTCAATTATTTTTTTGTTTTTCTTTATAAACAGAAAAATTTCTCGAAGATCTGAATCAGAAATCCTATATAAAGCATTTCTTATTTTATGAGCAACTTTTAGTTCTCTGCCATAATACCGGGACCAAATAGCTGGATATTGTTTTATTTTACCTTCGACTAAACAATTAGCTAAAATCTCAGCAGCACGCATCCCCATATACACCCCACCATAAGTTAGTGGTTTTATCTGAGACGCGCTATCGCCCAATAAAATAACATTGTTTTTTTCTAAAGTATCAACATAACCTAAAGGCACAGCTCCGGCAAATTTATTTAAAACTTTTCCTTCCAGTTTTTTCTCTTGGATAAATTCTAGGAGATTCTGATAGGCGTTTGGAGAGATAGTTCCTACTCTAGCGATATTATTTCCTTCGGGAATTATCCAATAAAAATAAGGTTTTTTCATAAATACTTCTACCATATCTTTATCTTTTATATCTAATTTCATTCTAAATTGCACCCCGATTAGACAATCAACTTTCTCTTTATTAATTAAGTCTCTTACTAAAGACCTGGCTCCATCTGTCCCAATTACAATATCGGCTTCAAAATAACCTTTATCGGTTTCAATTAAATATTTTCCATTTTTTTTCTCTAGCCCTATAAATCTAGTATCAAATTTAATATTTAATTTCTGCCCCATCTTTTCATCAAATTTTTCCCGATCAATTACATAAGCAACACCTTCTCGCCTGATCCCCATTCTTTCTTTACCCAAATTAATGTAGGCTCCATTTAAAGTATTGAGGATACTTTCTTTTGATAAGGTAATTTTTGCCTGAGAAAAAACTTTCTTGCCTACAACACCGGCGCAATGGAGAGGGCGGCCCAAACTTTGATGTTCTTCGATAAGCAAAGAAAAAATTCCTTTTTGCTGAAGAAGACGAGACAGATAACAACCAATTGGGCCGGCTCCAATTATAACAATTTTTTTATTTTTCATATTATAACTTTCTTTTTTTTTCTTTCCAACGAGCGCACAAGGTAACAAAAACCGATAAAAGTATCAGTTTTAAGTCAAAACAAAAATTCTTCTTTTTAATATATATTTTATCAAACCGAACTCTTTGCTTAGCAGAAATATCATCTCTGCCATAAATTTGGGCGATTCCGGTCAACCCCGGTTTTACTGAAAGTTTTATTTGCCTGTCTTTTGCAGGCAAAACATCTATTTCTTTTTTTAATGTTGCCCGCGGTCCAACAAAACTCATCTCGCCAGATAAAATATTTATTAATTGAGGTAGTTCATCCAAGGCGGTATTCCTTAAAAACCTACCAACTTTTGTTATCGTTTCTTGGGGAAGCTCTTTGTCCCGTAAGCCTAACGTTTTTGCCTCTGCGTCTTTGATCATTGAACGGAATTTAACCATTTTAAAAATTTTCCCATTTTTGCCTACTCTATCCTGAAAAAACAATACAGGCCCTTTATCTTCATACCAAATTAAAAAACTAATTATTATCCAAACCGGAGAAAAAACACACAGGCCAAAAAAAGATAAAAAAATATCAAAGAGTCGTTTCAGCATTTTTTAAATAATTGTTAATTAGAAAAATTTCTGCTCTTGCAAATATTGGTAAAACCTTCCCTTTTGTTTGACTAGTTGGCCATAAAAACCACGCTCAATAATTTTTCCGTCTTCAATCACTACCACCTTATCAGCATTTTTGATAGTTGAAAGCCGGTGAGCTATGACTATAGTAGTTCTTCCCTTAACTGCCTCTTCAATCGCCTCCTGAATTAGACGTTCGGTTTTAGTATCTAAGGCACTAGTTGCTTCATCTAAAATCAAAATATCAGCTTCCTTTAGCATCGCCCGAGCAATTGCTACCCGCTGCTGTTCACCACCCGATAACCTAGCCCCCCTGTCTCCAATTAAAGTATCCAGCCCTTTGGGCAACTGCTTGATGAACTTAGTAAGCCTGGCTTTTTTAACTACTTCCATAATTTGATTATCAGAAACCTCTTTTTGGCCGTAGGCAATATTGTGGCGTAGGGTGTCATTAAAAAGCAGGGTTTGTTGACTGACTAAACCCATCTTTTTTCTTAAAGACTTTATATTAAACTTTTTTATGTCTTGGCCGTCGATAAAAATAGAGTTGGACGGACAATCATAAAAACGCAAAAGTAAATTAGCAAGGGTGGTTTTTCCGGCACCAGTCGGACCTACAAAAGCAACCATTTTTCCATAAGGAACTGAGAAGTTGATATCTTTTAAAATTTCTCTTTCGTCCAGATAAGAGAAGTTTAAATTTTTGTATCTGATTTCTTTGGCAAACCCTTTGAATTTCTTCTTACCGCCTCGGACAAAAAACTTGTCTTTTGAACTTAAGACTTTTTTGATTTCTGAAATCGGCCCTTGGACTTGAGCCAAAGAGCTTCTAAAATTATTAAAAAGAGAAAAACTGCTGGAATTGCTTTTGAGTAGATAAAAGAAAACTAGAAATCCCGATAAATCAGCTGTTTTTTCTTTAACCACCACAAAAGCAACCCAGGAAATCAATCCCAGCATTAAAAAAATCATACCCAACTGGTGAAAAGGGCCCATAAACATTGACTTTTTAGCAAGTTGGATCTGTTTTTCTTTTAAAGTATCACTTAATTGGCTAAATTTATCTGTCTCTCTTTTTTCTGAAACATAAAGTTTGGTAAGTGAAATACAGCTTAATATATTATAAATTTTTCTACTTAAATTATTTGTAAAGCGGGCCAATTCTCTGGATTGTTGTTTAATTTTTCTGATTAATGTTTTTAAAGAAAAATGAAAAATAGGAAAAATCAATAACACTATCAAAGTCAACCGCCAGGATACAAAAAACATTATTACCAAATAAAAAAAAGTCCTAAAGCCTCCGGTAATCAAAGTATTTAAGCTCCTAAGCAAATTTGAAAGCTGGGAAGTAAACCCCATCAGTACATTGTTAAGATAGCCAAAGTTGTTCTGGTCAAAATATAATTTACCAAAACTCATATAACGATTAAAAATAATTTTGCGTAGGCCTGAGCTAAATGTTTGTAAATGAGCGGTAATGATTAATTTTGATAAATAACTTAAAACTTGCTGGCCAACAGCTGCCAGAGCGATTAAGGCTACCAAAAAAATAAAAATATTAGTGTTATTTTGAAAAAACGCAGCCGGTAAAAAATTTGTGATTTTTCCCAGATAAGGAAAAGTGCGGATAAAACTAAAGTCCTGGTTAATTATCCCGCGTAACAAAGGAATAAGCAGCCCCACGCTCAAAGCGCCTAAAGCGGCAGTAATTAGTGATAGTATTAATGTAAAAAAGAGGAACTTTAATTTTAGGCCGGCTCGATGAGCAAATTTTCTGATTCGTAAAAATCTTTGAACTATATTTTCCTGCCGGCTGACAATTTGCTCAACTATTTCTTGATCTATTATGCCTTCATCTACCAGTATCCTTCCCAAAGGAATGCCGGTTTTTTTATGTTCGGCCAATGCTCCTTTTAGTTGAAACTCAGTAATTAACTCTTTCTCAAGAAGTATTTGGCCTAATTTTTTATGTCTTTTTTTTGTCTTCATTGCTACCTATTTTTTAAACATAATAATACACCAGCTGTTTCTGTCAAGCGGCAAAGTAGTTGCCCATTATCAGCTTTTGTTGTATATTATAGTTTTATGCAAAAGTTAATCGTTATTCGGTTATCGGTTGCGTAGCTGGAAACGTTATACGTCAAACGTTAATCGTCTTTGATTTGTCATATTTATAAACGCAACCGTAGGACGATAGACGATTCGAGTTACGCAACCTTTCAACCTTTAACGAAAACTTAATTATCAATATATTCCCTGAATTATAGTTATGGAAAATCTAGAAAAAAATAAAAAAGTAAAATATTTATTTAGTCTTGCAATAAGTTATTTTTCTCTTTTTCTTTTCTCTCCCCTAATAATTCTAATCACGGCTGCCATAAAACTAGAAGGATTTTTCGATACTTCCGCCAAAGGGCCAATAATTCATAAAGAGCTT
>JAWOBO010000020.1:0-2550 GCA_046484225.1 Candidatus Omnitrophota bacterium
GTATAAAACTCAAATTTTGGTTCTTCTTCAGAAGCAATTCGTATTCCAACCTGGAATGGAACATCAATTAAATCTTCAAGTTGTTCCAGTTCTTTAAAATTATCCACAACGGGGATGGTATTTTTAAATCCGTTATTGATAATCCTGGAAATATTTTCAATATAGGCTTCACGTTTAAAACCATTACAAATAATATAGGTTGATTTATCGATTTTTTTCTCTTCGTAAAGTTTTTCAACAATATTAATATCAAAAGCAGAAGATGTTTCGATATGGATATCGTTTTTTAATGCTTCGTGCAAAATGTGTTTAAAGTGTGAGCTTTTTGTACAATAACAGTAGTAGTATTTACTTTTGTAGTTTACCTTTTCCATGGCATTATAAAACCATTTCTTGGCTCTTTTTATCTGATTGGATACTTGTGGTAAGTAGGTAAATTTTAAAGGGGTTCCATACGCTTCAATCATGTCCATCAAAGGAATTTTATGAAACAGTAAATTGTCATTGTCTAAACTAAATTCCTTTTGTGGGAAATCGAAGGTTTGCTCTATTAAATCTATATATTTAATCTTCACGTCATAAAAATTTTTAATGGATAAATAAAAGCAAATTAAGTATTTTTATTGAGATAAAATCTCAAATAATCCCTGGAAATAAATAAAAAGTATTGTTTTTTTATCAATTACTTGGATCATAAAACAAAAGCCGCATATGTAGCGGCTTTTAGGATGTCTGAAACGATTGTTCTAATAGTATAAAATCCAGGCTTGCAAGTCTTTTTCCTGTGTTAAATACCGATATTCGGCTAAAGCTTTTCTTTTATCGGTAAAAGAGTTATAACTAACTGCATGCATGCCATTCCTTTCCTCTAGTTTTTCAGCCTTATATCCTTGTTCTTTAAGATTTTCTAAATAGCTGAAGGCATATTTTTCGTTTTTAAAACTACCTGCAATAATATAATATTTTTTCTGTGCCGGAGTTGCAGGTTTTGCTTCTTGTTTTGCTTGAGTAGCCTTTTTATCTGTTTCGGTTTTAGCTTGTTCTGTTGATTTTTGCTCTGCTTTGGGTTTTTCATCGTCTTTATTTGCAGTAGCTTTTTTAGGGGTATCTGTCTTTTTCTTTTGGGTAATTTCTGTTTTTTCTTTTGTAGTATCTTTACTAAAGATAGTGCCAATTTTATCAATGTTGATTAAAGCAAAAATAAATAAAACGGCAACAGGAACACCAATAGCAATTGCCCATACTAAACCTTTATTGAGAGGCTCTTTTTTCTTTTTGTAACTGGCAACTTTTGGTTCTGGTTTTTGAGTTTTTGGTTTTGCCGGCTCTTCTTTTTCAGGTTTAAACTCTTCGAGTTTTGATTCCTTTTTGGGCTCTTCTTTTTTTACTTCTTCCTTTTTGGGTTCTTCAGGTGCTTTTTTGGTTTCTTTTGGGGCAGCAGTTTTCTTTGCATTAGTTTTTGCTGTTTTGGGTGCTTCCTTTTCGGGAGTCGGTGCCGTTTTTTTCTCTTCTTTCGGACTTTCGGTTTCTTTTTCTTTGGCAATAGTTATGAATTGGACTTTGCCCTGCTTGTCGACAATAAATTTTCCAAAATCTTTTATCTCAAATGGTTTTTCTTTGTCCAGTTCGTTTTTTATACTTTCTATAAATTCTTTTATTTTTTCAGCAGCTTGTTCTTTAGAGATATTTTCTTTTTTAATGATATACTTTTCAAGCAGTTCGTCGTTAAATTTCAGAAAAGGGCTAAAATAGATATCTTTTAGCTTCTCTTCCAGGGTGTTGGCATCTTTGCTCTTGGATGTTGCCCGAACCAAAAAGGCACCGAAATTAGGAACAATAACCCGGTTGTTAGTGGCAAGTAATTCCTGAATATAGGTTGCGATCATAACCAATTATTTTAAGTTGTTAGCTTTTAATGGTATAAATGTATAAATTTTAATGTAAAATTAGAAATGTTGATACAATTAAGTTTATCAATATTTTACAAAAAGCAGTGTTAATGAATTAATTTTTCGAAAAAGCTTTGTTAATTACCGACAACAAATCTTCAATACTTATTGGTTTAGCAATATAGTTATCGCATCCGGCTTTTATACATTTAAGTTTTTCATCATCGTGGGTAAAAGCAGATTGTCCGATGATTTTCATGTTGTGCTTAAGTTTTTTTATTTCTTTTGTTGCTTCGTATCCGTCCATATTGGGCATTTTAAGGTCCATAAGCACCAGGTCTATTTTATTTTTCATACACATTTCAACAGCCTCTTTACCATCTTTAGCCCAAATAATTTTGGCTTTTGTCGGACTAAGCACTTCTTCGAAGTAGGTGTAATTTACATCAATATCTTCAACAATAAGAAAGACCTTATCTTTCCAGTCGAAATTATTTTCTTTACTGGGTTTTTTCTTGTTTTCTGTAATCGGTTTTTCTGATTCAATGGGTAGTGTAAAATATATGTTTGTTCCTTGTTTTGGCGTAGATTGTGCCCAAATCTCCCCTCCCAAATGGTGTACAATTTTTTTGGCAATAGTTAATCCAAGTCCAGTTCCTCC
>JAWOBO010000062.1:0-67456 GCA_046484225.1 Candidatus Omnitrophota bacterium
CATCTTTGGTAAAATTTGAATAACACGCATCTCTTTAGTCTCTACATCCTTTTTAAAATTATTTTTACTTTTGAGAGTAATGATGGATCCACTACTGCCCTTCGGGCAGAATTTGCTTCGCAAATAAGTGGATGCATCTTTGGTAAAATTTGAATAACACGCATCTCTTTAGTCTCTACATCCTTTTTAAAATTATTTTTACTTTTGAGAGTAATGATGGATCCACTACTGCCCTTCGGGCAGAATTTGCTTCGCAAATAAGTGGATGCATCTTTGGTAAAATTTGAATAACTTTCATCATTTTATTTTCTTGGTTTTTCTACTAATATTAGTAATTAGTTTTTTGATAAATATTCTTCCTTTTAAAAATAATAATGGGCCCTTTTGTCATTATCTGGTCTTTTTCGTCATCCTGAGCCCAAAGGGCGAAGGATCTCCGCAGTGGTTTGAGATTCTTCGGCTTCGCCTCAGAATGACACTGAACTTTTGACAACCTCTCCACGCTTCCTTTATGCAACATTTCCGTTTGAACCTATTTTGTTGCATAGTGGGCAATGGCACTAGTTTCACAATGAGATTAATTAAGATTGAACCTCGATAATTTTTGCCCCTATTTACTATAAAAGTTTTGACAGTATCTATAATAAATTTTCTACGGCTTTTTCCAAAATCTTACGATTTTGAGAAAACATATTCGATGTTTTTAAATTTTTATCTCTAATCTTATACGGATATCTTAGAAAATTAACTTCATTCCTTACAGAGTTTAAAAATACCTTCCGCTTATCATCTTCAGTCTCAAAAAAAGTACAAACACAAGGCTTGCCTAAAGAAGCAATTTCTGAAATCATTGAGATACTTTCGCTTGAACTGAATATAATATCTGAATTCAAAACAAAGCCTTCAAAGACAAAATCATAATTATCTTCACTGGCTACAACTAAAGCTTCGGTGTTTTCAAAATCAGCAAACTCTCTTTTAATATGGGCCTCAACAGGTTTTGGTGTACGCCGTGAACTACTAATTAAAATCTTATAATTCTTTTCTTTAGAAAAGTTTTTTAATTGTTTAATAAAATATTTTACGTTTCTGGAAAATTCATTCTGATCAAAAACTGGCCCGCCAATAAAAACAGAAACTTTTTTATCCGATGCCAATGAAAAGAATCTTCGGCACTTATCTTTCTTTTTATCTAAATCTACCGGATAAGTTAAGGCCCCTTTAATTTTTATGAGATTATCCGCAAAAATCCGGTCATGCTCGGGAATAATCGCAAGATCAAATTTGGAAGGTGCAAGATTAGTCCGCAAAATTACTGCAATTTTTGCCCCTAAAGACGAAGAAAATATCTTTGCTACAGGAGCTGTGAAATTCCCAGTACTTATAACAATATCAGAAAAATTATTAGCAAGCTTCTGGTAGCTATCTTTATCTAAAATCATCCTTAACAGCCTAATTAATGAAGGAGAAAAACCAGATGAAAAATTAGCAATAAAATTTGCAGCTATGCGCATAAAATTATTTCTGTATCTTACCTCGACTATTTTGCTGCGTATTTTATGTTTACTTTTTTGCTCTAAAACTGAAAGCAAGGCTTGAGATTGTTTTAGATGCCCTAACTTGCCATCACTAATAATAGTTACATCTCTATTTTGTTTATATTTAAAGCGTTTATGCTGCCACAAATACTCACGAGGATATTTTTCTAGTTGTTTTTGATAAAGCTGATTAAAAAATGAAAGCAGCTCTCCCTCATCTTTATTGCTTGGGTCTATTGACCCTAAAAATTCAACTTTGTGGCAAAAACCTTCTATTCTCCGATTAAAACAAGGATATATCTGTTTTTTAAATTTTTTCGCTAAAAAAACGGCTCCTTTAGGAGTCGGTATAGTTTGATCAAAAAAATTGGTCATCTCTGCTCCGGCTTCGGCGCCGTGGTCAACAACCAAACCAATATAATAGTCTTGTTTGATATATTTTATCAACGAACGCAAATTAAAAGAAACTCCCAATCCTTGGCTTTTTCTAACTTCATTGAGAAATTTATTTAGTTTTTTATTTTTCTGTTGTTTAGCTAAAATAGCAAACTTATATTTTTGAGCAAAAGAGAAATTAGCTAGTTCCCAACTACCGGCATGAATTCCAATACATATACCCGGGCCTTTAAAATAATGCTGGCCTTTTAGCTGGACATAAGGATAAACCCTGGGAGCAATTAAAGTTTCGATAAGGCTTAAGGAGAAATTATAACAACTTCCTTTAAGAATAGAAATGATCTCTGAGTAAGGCTTATCAGGAAAAGCCATTTTTAAATTCTGGTAAGCTGTTTTTCTTTTCCTAGTATTTATAAGAAAAACCAAACTAAAAAGTTTAGCATAAAACTTAAGCAAGAAAAAAGGTGTTTTGTGAAAAAGTTTTTGAATGAATTTAGCTAAAAAATACATATTAATTTAGTTTATTATTAATTTTTTTGGTTATATCCTCTATCAATTTTTCTTTTGCCTCTATCTCTAATTTAACATCAAGAATAAAAATATCTATCTTTTTTTGGCCTTTAGGTAAATGGTATTTGTCTTTTCCGGTTATCACTAGCGTATCTATTCCCAATTTCTTTAATTCTTTCTCTAAGCTAGCATATTCTTGGCCAGATAAACTATAATGATCCGGATACCTAACTTCTCTTTCTAAAGTAGCTCCGGTTTTTTTCAATAGATCAAAAAAACCTTGTGGATAACCAATTGCAGCAAAGGCAGCTATTTTTTTATTTTTCAAAAAGTTTAAATCATATGCTTTTCCTTCTAAGTTCTCTAGCCTATTGATTTGATAATTAGCAAAATAAACTTTTATCAAGGGCGCTGCTTTATAAGCTACTCTTTTAATTCTATCCCGGTTAGCTTCTTCTTTATAATTTACAACTAAAATATCAGCCCGTTTTATGTTTTTTAAAGGTTCTCTAAAAAAAGACGCCGGAATAAGGTCAACTTTTCTGTTAAATTCCCTCTGTCCCATTATAACAATTTCTAAATCTTTTTTAAGCTTCCTATATTGAAAACAGTCATCAACTATGAAGAGATCATAATCTTTTTCTAAACTCTTAACTAAACCTAGACGATCTGGGGAAGAAAAAACTGAATCACACTCTTTTTTGATTAGTTTTTTTTCGTCTTCACCATAGCCTCTTCTTAAAATTCCTGTTTTAAATTTTATATTTAACCGTTTGTACAACCATAAACAAAATGGAGTCTTTCCCGTTCCGGCCCAAGATATATTACCTACGCCAATCAAAAAAGATGAATCGGGGTTGTATGAGTTAATTATTCCTTTATTATAAATAAAATTACGAATTCCAATAAAAGCTCTATAGGCCAAAGAAAGACAATAAAGAAAAATATATAATATTTTTCCAAAAAAAGAGTGCTTGTCCTCCTCAACAAACCTAATATAGCTCATCTTAATTTTATTTTTCATAAATATCTTTAATTTCTTCTAATATCATTTTAAAGTTTTGCCCTAAACTATCTTCTTTTTTAAAAACATCAGTAGCAGCATCGGCATAATCTATGCGTTTATTTTTATTTTTTAACAAAATTATTAGTTCTTCCTTTAACTGCTGAGAAGATTCCACTTGAATCCCAGCTGAAGATTCAAGAACTTTTAGAGCAATGTCAGAAAAATTTTCCATGCTTGGCCCAAAAATAACTGGTTTTAAGAAATATATTGGTTCTAAGATATTATGTCCGCCGGAACCAGAAAGAGTTCCTCCTACAAAACAAATATCACAGATACTATAGAAATAAAGGAGCTGGCCTACACTATCTAAAATAAATACATCATTTTTTTTATAAGATGTTTGGCTAATTTTGCTTATCCGTACCGGCCTAAAACCTTCAGCTAAAATATTTTTTTCAATTGAAGCTACTCTTCCAGGATGACGCGGAGCAATTAAAAGAGATAGATTGTGCTTTAGGTATAACTCCTTATAAATAGTTAAAACAATCTTTTCTTCTGGGCTATGAGTGCTTGCTGCCAAAAAAAGATCTTTAGTACCCGGTTTTAAGACAGTGCTATATTCTTTTTTGGCTTCTTCAACAAGTTTTTTTTCTGGATGAATACTATTAAACTTTAAATTACCGGTAACTGGAACTTTACCAGGCTTTGCACCTAAATCAATAAACCTTTTCTGATACTTTTTATTTTGAACTCCAATACGGCTACACCCAGATAAAATCTTTTTCATAAATGGTTTAATTGATTGATAACGCCGAAAAGCTCGATCAGAGATTCTTCCATTGATGATTAGAAAAGGTATATTTTTTTTTCGAAGGCGTAAAATAAAATTTGGCCAAAGCTCAGTTTCAGCTGCGATAACTACTATCGGATCAATTTTTTTTAAAAATCTTTTTATAATAAAAGAAATATCTAAAGGAAAATAAATTATTTTTGCGGATCCTTGATACTTTTTGACAGCTACACGGTTTCCGGTTAAAGTTGTTGTAGAAATAATAATCGGATAGTTTAAGCTTACCATTAATTTATTAACTATCGGTTCGATTAAATTAATTTCCCCTACACTCACCGCATGAATCCAGATAGACCTCTTAAAAGTCGGTAGAAAAAAACCCAGCTTTTTAAATAATGAAGAAATTATAATCTTTTTCCTCAAACAATAAAAAGGTAAATACAATAAAAACCCAATGCTAAATGTAATATCATAAAACAAAAATAGTAGTTCTCGAATTAAATTTCTCATATCTATCAAAACATTATTAAATTACCGAGCTCGCGGATGAGTTCTTTGATACATTTTCTTTAACGAATCTAGACTAATGTGAGTATAAATTTGAGTAGTTGAAATACTAGAGTGGCCAAGCAACTCTTGTACGCTCCGTAGATCAGCCCCATGGTTTAGAAGATGAGTTGCAAAAGAATGACGAAATACGTGGGGAGAAACATCTAAAGAAAGAGCGGCATTCTTAATATATTTTGAAATTATCAACCTTACCCCTCGATCACCCAATGGTTTATTATTTTTATTTAAAAAAAGTACACGTTGGTCATCTCTACGGCCTGATAAATACAATCTAATACTTTCAATCGCCGGCTCGCCCAAAGGAAGCAACCGCTCCTTTTTTCCTTTGCCGGTAACCTTAACTACCCCGCCGATTAAATCAAGATTATCTAATTTTATCGAAACCAATTCAGAGACTCGAGCTCCCGTAGAATAAAGAAGTTCTAAAATAGCTTTATCACGCACTCCTAACAATTTATTTGTATCCGGTAATTCTAAAATTTTTCTAACCTGGTCTTCGGTAAGAAACTTCGGCAACGGCTTGTCTAGACGGGGATAAATTAAAGAAGCGGCAGGATTATTTTTTAAAATCCTTTCTCTTAAAAGAAATTTAAAAAAACTTTTTAAAGTTGATATTTTACGAGAAATAGTACGTTTATTTAGTTTTTTCTTATTTAATAAACTTAAAAACTTTCGTAAAATAAAATAATCAATTTCTTTTATGTCAACTTCATCGTTGCTTTTTATAAATTTTTCAAATTCTTTCAAATCTCGCTTGTAGTTTTTGCAAGTATGGATTGAATAGTTCTTCTCCATCTCAATATAATTTAAAAATTTATCAATATAATAAGAATAAGGTACCATAACTACTTAAACCACCGCTCCGATAGACGACCGCTCCGCTAAGACGATAGACGAAGGACGTTTTCGTCCTTTCGTCCGTCATCCATCGTCTGTCGGAACCTTTTTTTACTTGCTTTCTGAACCATCCTTCTCTTCATCTTGGTTAGGACTTTCTTTGAGTTGATCGAGATTTCTGATTGTATACCGGCACTCTGGAAAATTAGTGCATCCATAAAAAATTTGTCCACGCCGGTTACGCCGCTGTAAAATCTCGCCTTTATTACAATCGGGACATTTAATTCCGGTAGTTATACTTTCAGCGTAGCGGCAACTAGGAAAGTTTTCACAACTTAAAAACTTACCTTTTCTTGACCATTTAACAACTAACCTGCCTCCGCAGCGAGGACAATTTTTATCAGAATAAACCACTTCTTTTTTTATTGTTTTCGATACTTTTTCAACCTGCTTTTGAAAATCAGGATAAAAATTTTTAAGTATTTGACTCCAAACTACTTTGCCTTCTTCTACTTTATCAAGTTTTGTTTCCATGCTAGCCGTAAATCCATAATCCATAATTTTTTTGAAATGTTTTATTAAAAAATCAGCAACCTTAATTCCTAAATCAGTTGGACACAAATAACTTTTCTCTCTCCTTGCATAGTTTCTTCTTAATAAAGTAAAGATGGTAGGAGCATAAGTAGACGGCCTTCCAATGCCCTTTTCTTCTAATATTTTTATCAAAGAAGCATCATTATACCTGGCTGGAGGCTTAGTGGAATGCTTTTTTACCTCAAGAGCCTTTAGCCTAAGTTTATCCCCTTTGGTAAAACCAGGCAAATGTGACTTTTGATCCTGAGGGTAAAGTTTTAGAAACCCAGGAAAAACCAACTTTTTATCTTCTGCTAAAAATAATGCTTGTTCAGTTTTGATCTTTATCTTTATATTTTCAAAAACAGCTTCAGCCATAAATGAAGCAGTAAATCTGCGCCAGATTAATTGATAAAGCCTGAACTGATCTTTAGTAAGATATTGGCCAATTTCATCTGGCCTCCTCCTAACATCAGTCGGCCTTATTGCTTCATGAGCTAGTTGAGCTCCTTTTTTCTTTTTTCGCTTATAAACTTTTTTTGACAGATAATTTTTGCCAAATTCAGTTTTGATAAATTCAGCAACCACATCTTTAGCCTTTTGGCTTACTGCAAATGAATCTGTACGCATATAGGTTATAAGGCCAATATTTTCACCTTCTAAGGTTATACCTTCATACAATTGTTGAGCAACCACCATCGTTTTTTGTGCAGAAAAACGTAATTTGTTAAATGCTTCTTGCTGTAAAGAAGATGTAATATGGGGAGCCCGGGGTTTGCGTTTATTTTTTTTCTTCAATATATCATCAATAAAAAAATCTTGATTAACCAATTGATTCTTGCATTCATCAGCCTCTTGCTTAGCTTTAAATATACCTTTTCGATCTTGATATTTTTTGAGTTTGGCCTCAAATTCAGCTTCTTTATAACTGAAATTTGCTTCTAGGCTATAAGTGATTTCAGGAACAAATTTTTCTATCTCTCTTTCTTTTTCAACTATAAAACGCAGAGCGACTGATTGGACTCGGCCGGCCGAAAGGCCTCGAACAATCTTTTTCCACAAAAGAGGTGAAAGTCGATAGCCTACCACCCTATCTAGAACCCTTCTTGCCATTTGAGCTTGAACTTTTTTTAAATCAAGCTGACCAGGATCAGCCAAAGCTTCCTTGATCGCATCCTTGGTAATCTCATGGAAGATTATCCGATAAAACTTTTTATCTTTCTTGTTTAATTTTTCCTTTATGTGCCAACTAATAGCTTCTCCTTCTCGATCAGGATCAGTGGCCAAATAAATTGCTTCTTTATCTTTAGCTTTTTTCTTAAGTTCAGAAATAATTTTTTTCTTCCCAGAAAGAACGGTATAAAGAGGTTGAAAATCTCCCTTTACATCTACAGCCAATTTGCTGGAAGGAAGATCTACTACATGCCCTTTCGAAGACGAGATTTCATAATCTTTGCCCAAAAAAGAGGAAAGCGTCCTAGCTTTAGTTGGAGATTCTACAATAATCAAATATTTACTCATAAAATTGGTTAATTGGTTAAATAGTTAATTGGTTAATTGGATAATTTAATTCTTCTAGTATATCTTCAATCGAATCTACTAATTTAGCGCCTTCTTTAATTAGAGAGTTTGGCCCCTTGCTTTGAAATTTGTCAATATTACCCGGCACAGCAAACACTTCACGATTTTGTCCCAGAGCAAAATTCGCTGTAATTAAAGCACCACTGCGCTGAGCTGCTTCAACTACAACTACCCCCTTAGATAAACCACTGATAATTCTATTGCGCCGCGGAAAATTACAAGCCAAAGGTGCAGTTTTTATGGGATATTCAGAAATTAACAAACCTTCTTTTGAGATTAATTCTGCTAACTTTTTATTTTGACGCGGATAAAGATAGTTTAGGCCGCTTCCTAACACTGCTACTGTCGACCCCCTGGCTGCAATAACACCTCTATGGGCCGATGTGTCTATCCCCAAAGCTAAACCAGAAACTATATTTATGTCTAATGAGCTAAGCTTATAAGAAAAATTAAAAGCTGTCGATTTTCCGTAATTAGTAGGAGTTCGCGTTCCCACAATAGCAATCGACTCTTTGTCTAAAAGTTTAATATCTCCCCTAGCATATAAAACCAAAGGTGGTGAACTTATCTGCTTTAGATAGTTCGGATAATCTGGCTCAAAAAAATCTATGACTTTTATTTTATTTTTTTCTATCAGTCTTAATTCATCATCTAAAACAGTTGATTTTTTAAAAGACAAAATTTTCTCAATGTCCTTTTTTCTTAAAAAAGGAAAAGTTCTTAAATCAGAACCATTTAGCTTTAAGATCTCATCTAAATCAGATAAATGTTCAACTATTTTTTTAACTTTGGTAGGTCCTATTCCGGCGAGATTCAATAATATAGAGCCTTTCTTAGCCATTTTCTAACAATTTTAAAATATGATCAGCAACATCTTGAACACAGAGATTATCTGTGTCTATTTTTGTACCTGCCTTTTGGTAAAAAGGCTTTCTAGCCTCAAGTAATGCTTTTATTTTCCCTAAAGGATCAGCCACATTTAAAAGGGGCCTCTGGTCAGAACCTTTAGTTCGTTTAAAAATCGAATCAGCCGAAGCATAAAGAGAAAATACATAGCCTGTGTTTTGTAAAATATATAAATTTTCTTGATTGCACACAACCCCTCCGCCACAGCTAACCACCAAATCCGACTGAGAAGACAATCTTTCTAACAATTTATTTTCTAATCTCCGAAAATAATCTTGCCCGTTTTGAGCAAAAATATCCTTAATTTCTTTTTTTTCTCCTTGCTCAATCAATTGATCCATTTCAACAAATTTTTTCTTCAACCTATTTGCCAAAACTTTACCAACAGCGGTTTTCCCTGTCCCCATAAAACCCACTAAATAGATATTTTTCATAGTTTCCTTCCGATAGACCAAAGACAACCGCTCTGCTAAGACGACAGACATTTCGTCCTTTCATCCATCGTCCCTCGTCTTTCGGAACTATCTTTATCCTCTTACTTGGCGTATTTTTTAATTAAGTTAAGAGCAATAATATCTTTTTGTATTTGATTTGTTCCTTCGTAAATTTGAGTAATTTTAGCATCGCGCATAAACTTCTCTACCGGATACTCTTTCATATAACCATAACCACCATAGATCTGAACTGCATCAGTTGTAACTTCCATCGCAACATCGGAAGCAAAAAGTTTAGCTGCAGCTGAAGCACCCCCCACAGATTTTAGACCTCTATCAACCATTGAAGCAGTAGAATAAACAAGGCTCCTTGCAGCTTCAACCTTTGTAGCCATATCAGCCAACATCCATTGGATACCTTGGAACCCAGTTATTGGTTGACCAAATTGTACGCGTTGATGAGCATACTTGGTAGCTGCCTCCAACGCCCCTTGAGCAATTCCTACAGCCTGAGCCGCAACCCCCGGTCTTGACTGATCAAAAGTTTTCATAGTAGCAACAAAGCCAATACCTTCTCTTTGCCCTAGGAGATTAGCCGCAGGGACTTTCGCATCGTCAAAAATCAATTCACCTGTTGACGAAGCACGAATTCCTAATTTTTCTTCCTTTTTCCCAAAGTTGAAACCCTCAGTACCTTTTTCCACAATAAAAGCAGACATCCCGCGAGCTCCTCTTTTTTTATTTGTTGCAGCGATAACAGTATAAACATCGGCATCACCACCGTTGGTAATAAAATGTTTTGTCCCGTTTAAAATATAAGAATCACCTTCCCGTCTAGCTGTAGTTTGCACAGCTGAGGCGTCAGAACCTGCCTCAGGCTCAGTTAAAGCAAAAGCAGCTAGCTTTTCTCCGGAAGCAATACCAGGTAAATACTTTTTCTTTTGTTCTTCTGTGCCAAACAAAAGTATAGGAAACATTCCTAAAAAAGATGCAGCATAAGAAGCTGCTACTCCTCCGTCAACACGAGAAATTTCTTCAGTAGCTATACATAAATCCATAAGGCCGGTTCCCATTCCTCCGTATTCGGAAGGAATACATAAAGAAAAAAGGTCTGATTGAGCTAAAACCTTCATAATTTGAGTTGGGAACTCTTCTTTTTCATCCATCTCACTTGAAAATGGTTTAATCTTCTCTTCTGCTATTTGACGAGTCAAATCTCTTAACATTTTTTGTTCTTCAGTCAAGTTATGATCTACAAGAAACATAGTCTCCTCCTTAATTTTATATTTTAATAATTACGGCTTCTTCCTTACAGTCGGGAAAATATCTACAGTTTAGACATTCTGTCCAAATCTTATGCGGCAAATCATTTTTATCTATTAGATAAAAACCTTGTTTCTTAAAAAATTCCGAAGAAAAAGTCAAAGCAAATACCTCAGATATTTTTAGACTTTTTGCCTCTTCAAGAGTTTTTTGCACTAACTGGGTTCCAATATTCTTTTTTCTAAAATTATCATCAACAACTAAAGACTTTATTTCAGCTAAAGATTGCCAACCAACCACATGTAAACTACAACAACCTACTATCCTTTCCCCTTCTAGATAAACCCAAAAGTCTCTGATGTTTTCATAGATATAGTTTAGAGACCTCTCTAGGACCTGACCCTGTTTAGCTGCTGAGTTTATCAACTGATGAACTTTCTTAGCTTTATCTATTGTTATCTTTTTTATCATTTTAGCAAAAAAGTTCCTCAAGAAATCTTTCTGATAGTTTCTTGTAAAGTAAGACTAATTTTTTTTAATTTATTTTTTTGGCTCGAAGTTAAATCTTCCTCAAATACTTTAGCAACTCCAGTTTTATTGATAAGACACCGAGTACCTAAACAAATATTTTTTAGGCCATATTCACCGTTTAATAAAACTGATACCGGGATTATCTGATTCTTGTTATGACTGATAGCCTCGATTAGTTTACAACAAGCTAAAGAAGGCCCGAAAACAGCACTTTTATTTTTAAAAAGTTCAACAATTTTAGCGCCTCTATATTTAACTGCCTCAGTTATTTCTTTTGGAATTTTTTGCTTGCGACCAATAGGACTAACGATCATATCTTTACTGTGTGGCCCAAAAACAAAAGCTTGGCAAGAACTAGCTGATATCCCTGTTTTTTTTGATAAAATATTAAGAAGACGACTTGTATCTAAAGAAGAACCCATTCCAACTACTTTTTGAGCAGAGAAACCAGTCTCTTTTAAAATTAGATAAGTAATAATGTCTAAAGGATTAGTTATTGTAATAACAATACTTTTGGGGCTGTATTTTTTAATTTTTGAAGCTGCTTCTTTGGCAATACCTGCATTAATTTTTAATAAATCAAGGCGGCTCATTCCTTCTTTGCGGGGAATTCCAGCGGAAAAAACAATAATATCAGAATTTTTAATCTGTGAGTAGTTCTTAGTTCCTTTAATTTGAGTTGAGAAATCTAAAATACCGCGAGTATCCTCAAGATCACAAGCAACTGCTTTGGCTTGATCTTGATTTATATCTAATAAAACAAGCTCCTCTATCCCTAAATTATTTAAAATATTAAAGGCTAAATTAGAACCTACTCCTCCGGTTCCAATAATTGATATTTTTCTAATCATTTTAAAAACTTTTTATTTTTTTAGCTACAGCTTCAGCAAACTCCTGCGTACCAACTGCAGTAGGATCGTCACGATCAAGCTTTAGGTCGTAAGTTAAAAATTTAGCTTCTTTAATTACTGCAGCAACAGCTTTTTCTAACTTCAATGCCTTTTCTGTCTCACCTAGATATTTAATCATCAAAGCTGCTGATAAAATCGTAGCAACAGGATTTACTTTATTTTTTCCCGCGTGCCGAGGAGCACTTCCGTGAGTCGGTTCAAATACTGCTATGGTTTGGCCAATATTTGCCCCCGGCGCAAGGCCAAGCCCCCCTACTAATCCTGCTCCTAAATCAGAAATTATATCTCCATAAAGATTGGGCAAAACCAACATATCAAAATTTTCTGGTTTTTGGGTAAGTTGCATAGCTAAATTATCAACTATAACATCATTATAATCAATTTTATCCTTATATTTTTGTGCAACCTGCATAAAACTATCTAAAAAAAGGCCATCGCTATATTTCATAATATTTGCCTTATGAATACAGCTAACTTTTTTTCGACCATTTTTCAGAGCATACTCAAAAGCAAACTTTGTTACTCTTTCTGAAGCACTTCTGGAGATTGGTTTAATAGATATTGCACTACCTGGCCTAACTTCCTTTTGCGAAATCTTGTTTATAGTTTCAACTAATTTATCTGTATCTGAGTCTTTTTCTTTAAATTCCACCCCGGCATAAAGATCTTCGGTATTTTCACGAATAATTACTAAATCTATGTTTTTATACAAAGCCTTGGGGCTGTTAAAAGACTTAATCGGGCGAAGGCATACATATAAATCAAAAAATTGCCTTATAGCAACATTAATTGAACGAAAACCACTACCTACCGGTGTTGTGATCGGCCCCTTTAAAGCTACTTTATTTTTCTTAATTGACTCAATAGTATCCTTGGGAAGTAACTCTCCACCTTGATCCACAGAAGTTTTACCGGCGATTCTTTTGTCCCATTCAATATCTAAACCAAGTGCATCTACACACACCAAAGCAGCTTGAGTAACCTCTGGGCCAATTCCATCACCAGGAATAAGAGTAACTTTATAACTCATAGTTAAATCGAAAATCCTTTATGTTTGTCTAAATAGTTAAAAATACCCTTAGATTTTATCAACTCCTTTTGAAATTCATTCCAAGGGTTAAAGGTAGACACCAGCTTATTCTTTTTTTTAATTTTTCCCTTATCTAAGTCCATAGTTATATTATCAGATTCTTTAAGTGGATCAGTATCTGCTTCTACCAAAGCAAGTCCAATATTAAATGCATTACGATAAAAAATGCGGGCAAAACTTTTAGCAACAACACAAATTATCCCGGCCTCTTTTATCACCCACGGAGCTTGTTCTCGAGATGACCCCATTCCAAAATTATCACCTGCAGCAATTATAGATTTATTGGCAACTACTTCCTGATAAAAATTAGGACGTATATCTTCAAATAAATAATGAGCCAGCTCTTTCATATCAGTTATAGAAAACTTATAACGTCCAGAAATTATCCAATCTGTATTGATGTTGTCGCCAAACTTAAATATTCTACCTTTTAAAATCATCTTTATAAACTATTAAATTCTGCTAAATTTTTTACTTTTCTCAAAGCTGCCTCTTTGGTAATTAATCCTTTTTTATAAAAAGTTTTTAGGCATTTATCCATAGTGTACATCTGGTGTTGCCCTCCCATCTGAATTAAAGAGGGAATTTGAGCAATATCATTTTCTCTGATTAAATTCCTTATTCCCGGAGTTGAAATCATCACCTCTGTAGCTAGTATCCTCCCTTTACTTTCAGCCCGGCGCAATAAAACTTGTGAAATAACCGCCTGAAGACTTTCAGCAAGCTGAACAGTTACCTGTCTTTGCTGATGAGGAGGAAATACATCTATAATCCTTTGTATAGTTTGAGGAGCATCCGGTGTATGTAAGGTTGCAAGTACAAGATGGCCGGTTTCTGCTGCCGTTAAGGCTGTGGCAATAGTTTCAAGATCTCTCATCTCCCCTACCACCATAACATCCGGATCTTGCCTGAGCCCCCTTTTTAAAGCTTCGGGAAAAGAATTAGTATCAGCAAAAACTTCTCTTTGCTTGATAATGCTTTTTTGATTTTTATAAATAAACTCTATTGGATCCTCGATAGAAACAATAAGCTCTTTTCTGTGTTTGTTAATAAAATCAACCATCGCAGCTAGACTTGTACTTTTTCCGGTTCCAGTTGGCCCAGTAACTAAAATCAAACCGTTTGGTTTTTTTATTAAATCATAAACAATATCCGGTAATCCTAATGATTCAATAGATGGAATTTTTTTAGGAACTCTTCTTAGGGCTGCCTCAACGTTGCCCCGTTGATAATGAACATTTATCCGATAACGATCCATATCAGGTAAAGTGAAAGAAAAATCTAGTTCCCGATTTTTTTCAAAAGCAGCTTTTCTCTCATCATTAATCATACTATAGATTAATGATTTAGAACTTTCTTTAGTTAAAGGCTCCAACTCGGTAATAACTAACTCTCCATCTATGCGTAAGATTGGAGGAAGCCCTACTGTAAAATGAATATCACTAGCGCTTTTACTCTCAGCTAACTTTAAAATATCATTTATCCGCATAAATAACCTCCCTAAGTTAGGATTTTGCGCGGGTCAGTAATTTCTCCTTTAATAGCTGATGCTACTACTGTCGCCGGAGAAGCCAAATAGATAAAAGCATTGGGATTACCCATTCTTCCCTTAAAATTTCTATTTGCTGTAGAAATTGCTACTTCCCCATCCGCTAAAACTCCTTGATGGGTTCCTACACAAGGACCACACCCTGTGGGCAAAATAATTCCACCGGATTCTACAAATTTCTTTATGTAACCTCTATCCAGTGCTTTTTGGAATACAGCTCGGGAAGCCGGTGCAACTAGAAATTTAACCCGAGGATGAATCTTATTTTTTGCTAGAATTTCTGCAGCTATTTTTAAATCTTCCAAACGCCCATTAGTACACGTTCCTAAAAAAGCCTGATCGATTTTTTTCCCTTTAATCTCTTCAATTGGTACACCGTTGTCAACATCATGAGGACAAGCTACATAAGGAGAGATTTTTGTAATATCAAATTCAATCACTTTTTCATAGTTGCAATTTTTATCAGGAAAAATAGTGTTGTATTTTTTAACCCCTAATTTTTTTAAAAACTTTTTTGCTTTTTCATCAACCGGCATTAAACCATTTTTAGCCCCAAACTCAATAGTCATATTAGTTATAGTAAAACGTGCGTCCATTGAAAGCTTATCAACTACTTCTCCAGAGAATTCAATTGACTTGTAGGTGGCTCCATTTGAACCTAACTTGTTTATTATATAAAGAATGATATCTTTGCTATAGACCCCAAAAGGGACCTTTCCTTTAATGATTATTTTGTAGGTTTGAGGAATTTTAAACCAATTTTTACCTGTAGAAAGTGTAACTGCTAAATCAGTAGATCCCACTCCCATGGCTAAAGTTCCTAAAGCTCCTGCAGTTGAAGTGTGAGAGTCAGCACCTAACACAAGATTGCCCGGCACAGCAAAACCTTCTTCAATAATTAATTGATGCGATACACCGCAACCAACATCAAAAAGAAGATTTTTATGCTTTTGCCTAAATTGACGCATGCGTGAATGAACCCTTGATACACCCAGATTAGGAGATGGGCTGCTATGATCAATAAACATTGCGTATTTTTTAGGATTGAGAATATTTTTTTTTGATTTGGCGAGGCTATCTAAGACTAAGGCTGATGTCCCATCTTGAGAAAAACAAAAATCTACTTGGCAAACCCCTACATTCCCGGCTTTAAGAGTTTTTTTGGCATGATTCGAAAATATTTTTTCTGCAATAGTTTGTGGCATACAAATAACCGGTTATCAAGAAATAGTTGCAATATTTTTTTTGATTATAATTTTTTAACAAAATTATTAATTCGCTCTAGACCTTTTCTAATCTGCTCTAAACTAGCAGAAAAGCTAATTCTAATAAAACCTTCTTTACCAAAAGAATCAGCTGGTATGCAGGAAACAAGTTCTTCTTCTAATAACCGGGAACAAAAATCAAAAGAAGTTAAACCTGTTTCTCTAATATCACAAAACATATAGAAAGTTCCTTCAGGCTTAAACGGCTTTATCTTGGGAGTTCCATTTAACCCCTTATACAACAGGTCTCTTCTCTTTTCAAACTTCAAACCAATCTGATCCTGCCATTTTCTATCTCCTAGTGCCGCCAAAGCTGCAGCTTGAGAGACAGAACACGGACATGAAGTGGTATGGCCTACAATCTTTGAAATCTCCTTTACTAACTCTTTATTCGCTGCCAGATAACCAACCCGCCAACCAGTCATAGCGAAGCTTTTTGAAAACCCCCCTATGGTTAAAGTTTTATCTTGCATTGAATCTAAGCTAGCAAAACTAATGTGTTCTCTTTTGTCATAAACTAAAACTTCATAGATTTCATCACTTACAACTTGGATATTAGCATCTTTTATAACTTTTGAAATCTCTATGAGTTCCTTTTTGCTATAAGTTACTCCGGTGGGATTGTTGGGATAGTTAAAAATAAGGACTTTTGTCTTATCAGTTATTGCTTTTCTTAAAGCTGTGGGGGTCAATTTAAAATTATTTTGTTCTGTCAACTCAACAAACTTAGCTTTGGCAGGAGTAAGTTTAACCATCTCCGGATAACTCACCCAATAAGGTAAGGGAATAAGAACTTCATCTCCCGGTGAGACCAAAGACAATAAAGCTATAAAAACAGCATATTTTGCTCCGGAGGTAACAATAATATTTTCTTTATCAGCTAAAATACCATTGTTAGTTTTTAATTTATTAGCAATTGCTTCTTTTAGCCTGTTGTCACCAGAAGAGGGGGTATATTTAGTAAAACCCTCATCAATAGCAACTTTTGCAGCTGTTTTTATAAAATCCGGAGTATCAAAATCAGGTTCCCCAGCTGCAAAATTTACAACATCCTTACCTTGTTTTTTTATTTGTTTAGTTAAGGCAGTAATTTTTAAAGTAGCTGATTTCGTTAAAGATAAAATTTGTGGATTTATTGACATATCAATTTAGGATTTTTTCTCTTTTTTAAACATTTTTTTAAAACCAGATAAACCTTTTTTCTTAGAAGCTTCTTCCTTTGTTTCTTTTTTTTCTGCCTGTTCTGGTTTTACTGGTTTAGTTTTAGTTTTTGTAGCTGTCTTTTCTTTAACCTTTTTAGCGCCCATTTTAGTTAACTCTATCTGTGACAACAAAGCCCCATCACTTTTTCTAAAACCAAGATTATAGATACGACTGTAACCGCCTTGGCCATCACGAAAACGAGGCCCAATTTCATCAAAAAGCTTTTTTACCAAAGAATGATCACCAATTATCTTAAAAGCTTGACGCCTAGCAGAAAGATTATCTTTTTGCGCCAAAGTAATTATTTTATCAATATGAACTTTTAACATCTTAGCCTTTGGAGCGGTCGTTTTGATCTTTTCGCTAATAATTATTGCCCTAAGCAAAGATTTAACTAATGCTTTTCTTTGCCCCCGCGAACGTGATAATTTATTTCCTTTTCGTTTATGCCTCATACTTTATACCTTCTTCATTTTTTCTTCATCAATATTCATTCCAAAAGAAAGACCCATTGTTTTTAGAAGAGCCCCGACTTCATTTAAAGATTTTTTTCCAAAATTCCGATAAGCTAAAATTTCCGGCTCAGTTTTTGTTACTAGCTCTGCTAAAGTCTTTATATTAGCTTCCCGTAGACAGTTGGCACTTCTAACTGAAAGTTCTAATTCAGAGACTGGTAACTTAAGTTTTTCATACAAAGAAATTTCTTCTGGAGTAAGTTCTTCATAATCTTCTTCCGGTAGTTCACCTAAAGTAAAGAAAAGCTCAAGATGTTTGTTTAAAACCTTAGAAGCATAAATTAATGCTTCCTTAGGTTCAATACTAGCATCAGTAAAAATTTCTAAAATTAACTTATCATAGTCGGTTCTTTTTCCAACTCGAGTATTTTCGACTTTAAAAGCAACTCGTTTAACAGGAGTAAAGATTGAATCAATTGCAATGACTCCAATCGGCATATCTTCTCTTTTATTAGCTTCAGCCGGAACAAACCCACGGCCTCGCCCCACTTCCATTTCAATGTTAAGTTTTTTTCCAGCATCAGTGATCGTAGCAATATGATGATCAGGATTTACTATCTCAATTGTTTCGTCGGTAACAATATCTCTGGCTTTAATCTCTTTTTCCCCTTCAGCTTTAACATGAATTTTTTTCGGAGAACGAGAGTAAGCACGCAAAGTAAGTCCTTTTATGTTTAAAATGATTTCGGGTAAATCTTCTAAAACCCCATCTATTGGAGAGAATTCATGCCGGGCTTCTTTAATGTTGATTGATGTAACAGCAGAACCCTCTATCGAAGAAAGAAGAACACGCCGCAAAGAATTACCAAGAGTCACCCCGTAACCCCTTTCCAAAGGATCTGCTATAAATTTACCATAGGTTGGACTATAACTATCTTGGTCAACGGTTATTCTTTTTGGAAATTGAAAATCCCTCCAACTTATTCCCATAATTTTTCCTCCTCTATATTGATTTACTTAGAATAAAGTTCAACAATTAACTGTTCTTGTATCGGTATAGTAAGATCTTCCTTAGTGGGTAATCTTTTTATTGTAATTTTATAGTTTTGATTATCAACACTAAGCCATTCCGGTATACTTTTTTCTTTTTCACTTATTTGGATATTTTCTTTTATTAAATTTTTAAGCCCCTCGTCTATTCTAAATTCAATCACTTGATCTTTTTTAATTAAGAATGAGGGGATATCAACTCTCCGGTTGTCAATAAAAACAAACCCATGACGGACCAATTGCCTGGCTTGAGATCTTGACAATGCAAAAAGTGACCTAAAAATTATGTTGTCTAATCTTCTTTCAAGCTGCTGAACTAAAATTTGCCCCGTAGCTCCTTCAGATTTATGAGCTATTTCAAAAAATCTTCTAAATTGACGTTCAAGCAGCCCATAAATATTTTTTGCTTTTTGTTTTTCACGCAGCTGTAAAGCATAGTAAGAAGGTTTAGACCTTTGCCTCCTTTGCATCCCGGGAGGAGTTGGCCTTTTAGCTACAGCACATTTTTCCGTTAAACATCTGATACCTTTGAGGTACAACTTCATTCCCGCTCTCCGGCATAATTTACATTTTGGTCTTAAATCTCTTGCCATATAATTTCTCCTATTATTTATTAACCATTTTCTCTTTATTTATTCTATCGACCATAGACTATCGACTATGGACTTTATTAGACTCTTCTTTTTTTCTTCAGCCTACAACCATTATGCGGAGCAGGACTCGCTACTTTGACCCGCTTTACATCTAGGCCGGCAGCTGAAAGAGCTCTGATAGCTGATTCACGTCCCGGGCCTGGCCCCTTAATCAAAACATCAACTTCTCTTAACCCCATAGCTTTGGTAGCTTTAGCGACCTCTAAGGAAGTAATTTGAGCTGCATAAGGTGTTGATTTCCGTGCTCCTTTAAATCCTATCCCTCCAGCCGACTTCCAGGCTAAAACGTTTCCGCCTAGATCTGTTATTGAAACAATTGTATTATTAAAAGTAGCCTTTATCCTCGCTACACCGGCTGAAGACTTAAGCTGAATCTTCCTCTTTTTTCTTTCTTTTCTTTTTGGTTTCTTAGCCATAAAACTCCTTTAAGGTATTAATTACCTTCTTTGCCCTCCAACCCGAGATTTAGGGCCCTTTTTAGTTCGGGCGTTACAACGAGTGCGTTGGCCTCTGACCGGTAAACCTTTTTTGTGCCGCATCCCCTTGTAAGACTTAATCTCAATTAATCTTCTAATATCCTGAGAAATTTGGCGTCTCAATTCGCCTTCGACAGTATAGTTAGACTGAATATATTTGGCAAGCTGAGAAACTTCTTCATCTTTGAGGTCTCCAGCTTTCCTTTCAGGATCAATCTCTGTATTCTTTAAAATTTCATCAGCTTTCTGAGGACCAACCCCATAAACATAACGCAAAGAAATTTTTATTTTTTTATTTTTTGGAATATCTACCCCTAATATTCTTGGCATTTTTACTTCACTCTCCTCTAATTTAATTCAAAAACTATCAACCTATTGCTTAGCGCAAAGCGCACAGCGCTATGCTCTTTGCAAATTAGCCTTGCCGTTGCTTATGCTTAGGGTTTTTACAAATCACCCTTACAACCCCTTTTCTTTTTATTAATTTACATTTATTACAAACTCTTTTTACCGAACTTTTAACCTTCATTGTTTTACTTCCTGTGTCTCTTTTTGTTAATCTTACCTTTATTTTTCTTGAAAAGCTTTATTTGTTATTTAAAATTATCAATGGATCAATTACTGCCCTTCGGGCAGGATCTGCTTCGCAGATAAATTGATACATCTCTATATTTATTAATATTAATTATCTATAATATTAGTCTAATAATGCTTTTCTGTCTTTTAGTTTTTTTTTTACTTGTTCAAATACTTCTTCTTTTTTCTTATCTCCATCAACAGAGATAAAAATACCTTTTTGTTTATAAAAATCAAAGATTCCTCTACTGTTTTCTAAGAATACATTCCATCTCTTTTTGATAACATCCGGCTTATCATCATCTCTTTGTATCAGCTCTGAACCACAATCATCACAAATATTATCTTTTTCAGGAGGCATAGTATCAAGATGATAGTTAACTCCACATTTTTTGCATACCCTTCTTTTGCTAAGCCTATCTACGATAGTGTCTCTGCTTACATCTAAATAAATAAAAGCATCTATTGTTCTATTTTTTTCGTCTAGAATACCGTCTAAAGTTTCAGCTTGTTTTTGATTGCGAGGATACCCATCTAAAATAAAGTTATCATCTGCTAAATTAGCGTCAATTACTTCCCGCACAGTATCATTAGGAACAAGCTCGCCTTTATCCATGTATTGTTTAACTTTAACTCCTAAATCAGAACCTTTTTTAACCTCTTGACGCAAAATATCTCCTAAAGATATCTTTTTTAAATTAAGCTCATTAGCTAACATATCTGCTTGTGTGCCTTTACCTGAACCAGGTGCCCCAAAAAGAATTAATCTCATCTTCTCCCCTTTAGTGGACTCCCTTTTATAAAACCACCGTAATGACGGGTCATAAGTTGTCCTTCAATTTGCTTCATTGTATCAAGTATAACCGCTACCATAATTAAAAGAGTTGTACCTCCAAAAAGTGAAGCTAATTGATAAGAAGGTACTCGAAAAATTTCCATGATAATATTAGGAAAAATTGCAATAATACTAATATATATAGCCCCAACAAAAACAATACGAGTTGCAACATAGTCAAGATAATTAGCCGTGGGCCGTCCGGGCCTTACTCCGGGCACAAAACCACCATATCGCTTAAGATTATTTGCTATCTCTAAAGGATGAAAGACCATAGCCGTATAAAAATACATAAAAAATACAATGAGTCCTACTAAAATCACGTTATACCAAAGACCTCTTTGTTGAACTATACTTTGCAAAAACTGAACAATTTTTATGTCCTTAGGCAAAAACATAGCTAAAGTTGCCGGAAACGAAATTACAGCAGATGCAAAAATAATTGCAATAACTCCTGCCATATCTATCTTTATCGGCAAATATGTACTTTGACCACCGTACATCTTGCGTCCAACTACCCTTCTCCCATATTGAATGGGAATTCTGCGCTGAGCCTGAGTAAATAAAACTACAGCTGCGATCATAGAAACCCAAACAGCAATCAATGCAATAACAACTGGCGTCGATATCTGCTGGTTCGCCGGATCCATAGGAGACCAAAGACGCCAAAGCTGATTAACCGATGAAGGGATGCGAGACATTATACTAACAGTAATAATAATCGAGATTCCGTTACCAATACCCCTTTCTTGAATTTGTTCCCCTAACCACATAATAAAAATAGTACCACAGGCTAAGGTAATCACCGTTGTAAAATTAAATAATAGTCCTGGTTCAGGAACAATCAAATATCCTTTAAAATTAGCAGGGTTCGAAAGCCAAAAAGATAAAAATAGACCTTGGACAAAACACAAAGCTAAGGTTAAATATCTAGTATATTGATTGATTTTTTCATAGCCAGCCTTACCTTCTTTAGCAATTCGTTCTAAGGCAGGAACCACATTCTGCAACAACTGCATGATGATTGAAGCTGATATATAAGGCATCACCCCTAAGGCAAAAATACTTAACTTTGTTAAAGCTCCACCAGTAAATAAATTAAGCATTCCAAAGATAGTCTGACCTTGATTTTTAGCAACTTCTGCAAAAAATTGAGAAAGAGCAGCTGTATTTACCCCAGGAGTAGGGATAAAACATCCAGCTCGATAAACTATTAATAAAGAAAGAGTGATTAAAACCTTTTTTCTTAAATCAGGTAGTTTAAAAACATTTGCTACCGCTTTAAACACTCAAAGCCTCCTCCATTTGACTCAATAATTTCTTTAGCTTTTTTAGAAATTTTATCAGCCTTTATGGTTAACTTTAAATTAAATTCATTGCTTTTATTGGCTAAAATTTTAACCAATTTATTTTTATCTCTAATTAAATTAAGCTTCTCCATTGTTTCTGGAGTAAGTTCAGTGTTACCTTTGGCCCTTTCTCCAATAGTAATTAAATTGACTACTTGATATTTTTTAGCGTTCCTGGCAGTAAAACCTCTTTTGGGAAGCTGCCTAAAGAAAGGTATATTTCCTCCAGAAAAACCAATATAAGGAGTCTTTTTTCCCTTTCTTTGGCCAGCACCTTTATGGCCTCGGCCAGAAGTTTTGCCTAATCCAGAACCTGCCCCTCTGCCACACCGTTTTGTTTTTTTATTTTTAGTTACTATTTTTATCTCTGATAGATCCATAATAATTAACCCTTTAGATTCTTAAAAGCTTCAAACGTAGCTTTAACTACATTAATCGGATTTGTTGAATTACCAATATTCTTTGTGAGAATATCTTTTATTCCAGCACACTCGCAAACTGCTCGAATCGGACCACAAGCAATAACCCCTGTACCTCGCGAAGCAGATTTAAAAAGTATCCGCATCGATCCAAATTTACCAATAACTCCATGAGGGATAGTAGTTCCCCGCTGCTTTACTTTTACTGTATCTTTCTTAGCTTTATTTATTCCTTTTCGAATAGCACTGGCAACTTCATTGGCTTTTCCTACCGCATAACCAGCTCTATCTACTCCATCGCCAACAACAACTAAAGCAGAAAAGGAAAGATTTTTACCACCTTTTGTCACTTTAGTGGTTCTATTGATAAATAAAACCTTCTCAATAAAAGCTTTTTCTTCTTTTTTGTTTTTAACCGTTTTTTTCTGCATTAAAACTTTAATCCTCCTTCTCTTGCCCCATCTGCTAAATTCTTTATCCGGCCATGGAACTTATATCCACCGCGGTCAAAACAAACTGTGTTTATTTTCTTAGACTTTGCGAGTTGGGCGATAAGCTTTCCAACTTCTTTAGCAGCTTCTTTGTTTGCCGTTTTACTATTATTTTTCTTAAACTCTGCAGACAAAGTAGATACACCAGTAACTACTTTTTGATTTTTATCATTTATCAATTGAGCATAAATATGCTTATGACTTCGAAAAACCACAAGCCGTGGCCTTTGAGCGGTTCCTTGAATCTTTTTAACTATCCGTTTATGTCTATATGCTCTAGCTTGTTTTTTCATCTTTTTTAACCTTTATCCTTTAACCTTTAACCTTTAACCTTTATCCTTATTTATTTAGCTAATGCTTTTCCAACTTTCTTTTGAACTTCTTCGCCTAAATATCTAATTCCTTTACCCTTATAAGGTTCAGGAGGATATATTTTTCGTATTTGAGCTGCAAACTGACCTACTTGCTGCTTATCGATGCCTTCAACCGTTATCCGCGTATTAGACGGCACTGAAACCCTCAAGCCTTCTGGTACAGCAAGTTCAACTGGATGAGAAAATCCTAAATTTAGATCAAGGTTTTTTCCTTTCATCTGAGCTTTATACCCAACCCCAATAATCTCAAGTTCTTTCTTAAAACCAACAGTTACCCCTTTTATAAGATTAGCAATAATTGCTCGAGTTGTCCCATGCAAAGTTCTTGCTATCTTACTATCCTTTTCTTGTTTTACAGATAAAACATTATCTGCTAACTCTACCTGAATAAGCCTATTAAAAGAAAAACTGAGTGTGCCTTTTGGCCCTTGCACAGAAACTTCTTTTTTGCTTACTTCTACCTTTACTTCTTTAGGAACTGTTATTGGTTGTTTACCAATTCGAGACATCTTTATCTCCTATTATTTTTCTACCAAACCATCCCGACAACTTCTCCGCCCAAACTCTCTTTTTTGGCCTGATTGCCAGTAAGAATCCCCCTCGATGTCGAAATTATTGCCAAACCATATCCACCTAAAACTGAAAGATTTTCATCCTTCTTTTTATAGATACGCCGTGACGGCCGAGAAGCTTTTTTGATTTGAGTTATTACACTTTTTTTTCCGTCATATTTAAGATATATTTTTATCTGTTTAAAATTTTTAGTTTCTGCTTCTTTAAAATTAGCAATATATTCATGTTCCTTTAATATTTCACATATTTTAGATAGACTATTGGAATAAGGTATAAAAACTTCTTGCTTTTTGACTTTTGTAGCATTTCTTATTATAGTGAATGCATCGGCGATTAAATCAGTTCTACTCATTTTCCTTCCTTTTTTTGTATTGGTTAATTAGTTAATTAGTTAATTGGTTAATTAACTACTCACCACTCACTACTCACCAATTTACCAGCTTGCTTTCTTAACCCCTGGAATTAATCCTTGCCAGGCTAATTCCCGAAAACAAATTCGGCAAAGTTCAAAATCCCTAATATAACCCCGAGGCCTTCCACAACGCCTACATCTATTTCTATAACGGGTAGTAAACTTAGGATTTTTTTTATCTCTTAACCATTTTTGAATTTTTGATTTTTTAGCCATTCTTCCTCCTAAAAGGAAACCCAAAAGCTTCCAGCAATTCCCTGGCTTCCTTGTCAGAATCTGCTGTTGTATGTATAGAAATATTCATCCCCTGGGTTCTAGTTATATTATCTAAATTTATCTCTGGAAATATTCCCTGCTCGACTAAACCAAAATTATAATTTCCGGCTCCATCAAAAGAATTAGGCGAAAGTCCTCTAAAATCACGAATTCTCGGAATAGCCACAGTAATAAGACGATCAAAAAAGTCATACATCATAGATTTACGCAAAGTTACACAACAGCCTATGGCCACCCCCTGCCTAAGCTTAAAGTTAGAAACAGCACGACGAGCCCGACAAATTTTCGGCCGCTGGCCGGTAATAGTAGCTAACTGCTCAGAAACACTCTCGATCAACTTAGAATCAGCAGTAGCCTCTCCAACCCCCATATTAACCACAATCTTAACTAACCGTGGCACAGAATAAAAGTTAGTATGATTTTGCTTTTTCTTTAATTCAGGCGCAATCTCTTCTCTGTACACCTGAAGTAATCTGGGAATGTAATTTTTTAAATTGCTTTCTGACATTTTTTGCAAACTCTTGTTTTAGTTTTATCTTTAGCTACTTCTATTTTAGTTTTTACACCTCTATTACAGCTAGAACAAAATAACTGTACTGACGATAGATGAAGCGGTAAAGGCACTTCTTGAAATCCACCCTGCTCTGATTCAGACTTCTTCTTTTTGTGCTTTTTAACTAAATTTGCCCCTTCAACTACCACTTTGTTTTTATCAGGGAAAAACTTTAAAACTCTTCCCTTTTTACCTTTACTCTTGCCAGAGGTAACTATTACTTTATCGCCTTTTTTAATTCTTAAACTCATATTTTTATCCTTTTCTATACTCTCGACGTCATCCTGAGGAGCGATAGCGACGAAGGATCTCAAACACTGCTTTTTGAGATTCTTCGCTCTTGACAAGAAAGCTGCCTAGACAGTAACTCTGTCAAGAGCTCAGAATGACACCGGGTGTTACCGATTTTTTTAAATTCTTTCATTAGCTAAATGGCTTCCGGAGCTAAAGATAAAATCTTACTAAACTTACTCCGAAGTTCTCTTACTACCGGTCCAAAAACACGAGTAGCTCTTGGATTGTTTTGTTTGTCAATAACCACACACGCATTTCGATCAAATTTAACCACTAAACCGTCTTTTCTTTTTATGGGAAAATGTGTCCGAACTACTACAGCTCTTACTACTTCTCCTTTTTTAATCGGAGAGTTAGGAATGGCATCCTTTACGCTTCCGGTAATTACATCTCCTACCATTGCATGTTTTGTGCCTTTACGTCCCAAAACTCCTATAAAGGAAACTTTTCTCGCACCACTATTATCAGCTACATCTATCTTAGATCTTAAGGTTATCATTTTAGAACCTCATAAATCCTAAATCTTTTATCTTTAGAAAATGGACGACATCCAATAATTTTTACTTTATCGCCAGCCTTAACTTTATTATCCTTATCGTGAACTTTATATTTTTTCTTAGTCATAATAAGTTTATTATAAACGCTGTGCGGTAACCTTCTTCTGACTAAAACCACAGCCGTTTTATCCATTTTATCTGACACAACAACACCCTCTAATATCTTACCTAGTTTTTTCGCCACCTTGTCTCCTTTTTTCGCTAATTACAGTGTGCATTTGAGCTATCTCTTTTTTAATATCTTTAAAGTGATGCGGTTTGTCTAAACCACTTCTTCTTTTAAACTGCAACTCCATAAGTTTTTTTTCGTTATCAGCAATCTTTTCTTTTATTTCTTTTTCTGAAAGCGAACGTAAATTCTTTATATCAGCCATAACTATTTTAACCTTTCCTTGTAACAAACATTGTTTTAAAAGGAAGCTTATAAGCAACCAGCCTAAAAGATTCTCTAGCATAATCTTCAGGCACTCCCCCGATTTCGAAAATCACATTACCTCTTCTGACTACTCGAACCCAGCTTTCAACATCTCCCTTACCTTTTCCTTGGCGAGATTCAGCAGGTTTTTTCGTTATTGGTTTATCTGGAAAAACTCTAATCCAAAGTTTTCCGCCTCGACGCAAACGACGAGTAAGTACTACTCGCGTAGTTTCAATTTGGGTATTCTTGAGCCAACCAGATTCAAGCGCTTTTATACCATATTCTCCAAAAGAAACTCTTGAACCAGCTACTGCTAATCCGCGCCGTTTCCCTCTTTGTGCTTTTCTGTATTTTACTCTTTTAGGAATAAGCATATTATCTCTTTGCCTCTTTATTCTTTTTGACTAAATAATCACCTAGGTGTTTTTGGCCTTTATACACCCAAACTTTTACCCCAATAGTACCATAAGTAGTTTTAGCAACTGCAAAACCGTAATCAATATCCGTCCTAAAGGTGTGAAGAGGAATTTTACCGTATTTATAGCTTTCAGATCGAGCTAACTCCACTCCGCCAAGACGACCCGAACATTGGATTTTTATTCCTTCGCCAAAGGAAGATTGAGCTTGCTGAAGAGCTTTTTTCATTGCTCTTCTGAATTTTACTCTTTTTATCAACTGAAAAGCAATCAACTCAGCTACCAACTGTCCTTCAAGGGCTTGATCTGACACCTCTTCAACATCGATAATTATTTCTTTACCGGTTGCATCTGATAAATCTTTTTTGACTCGTTCGATATCTTGCCCGCGTCTTCCGATTATCACGCCAGGCCGAGAAGTCCTCACCTTTATTCTTATTCCGCCTGAAGAAACTCTTTCGATATCGATAGTTGCAATTGAACCCAAAGAATAACTTTTCTTTATCTTTTGACGAATAGCTAGATCTTCTTCAAGAAAATCAGCGTATTCACCCTTTTTAGGAGAGAACCATCTCGATTGCCAACTTTTACCAAAACCAATTCTTAAAACATAAGGGTGAACCTTTTGTCCCATATTTAGTTCTCCTGCATTATTTTTTGACTAGAATCTAACTCTATTATTAAATGACTCATTCTTTTTCTAATAACTGCAGCCCTTCCAAATGATTCGGCTCTATACCTCTTTAGAGCCGGGCCTTGATTGGCCACTAGCCTAGAAATGAACAATGAGTCTTCCTCGTAACCTTTATTTTTAGCATCTGCTATTGCTGTCTTAATCAGCTTCTTTAGATATCTTGCAGCCTTCTTTTTGACAAACTCCAACCTGACGATAGCTTCTTTAGCATTACTGCCTCTGACCAGTTTCATTACCGGTCTTACTTTAGTTGGAGAGATTCTAATATATTTTGCTTTTGATCTAGTTACCATATCAATAAATTTTATTTTTTCAAGATTGATTTCTTAGCCTTTATCCCACCGTGTTCTTTAAATTTTCTAGTTGGCACAAACTCACCTAAACGATGCCCAACCATACTTTCTGTAACAAAAACAGGAACATGTTTTTTACCATCATGTACAGCAAAAGTCAAGCCAACAAATTCAGGAATGACCATAGAATCACGCGACCAAGTTTTAATAGCTTTTCTCTCTCCTGAGCTTTTAGCCCGTTCTACCTTTTTAAGTAGTTTTGCAAAAACATATGGGCCTTTTTTTAATGAACGACTCATTTTCTAGATCTTCTCCCGCCTTTAGTTCTTCTTTTAATAATATATTTATCACTTCGTTTTTTTCTTCTTGTTTTTCCCCCCTTAGCCGGCTGCCCCCAAGGGCTAACTGGATGAGGATTGCCTTGTCCAGCTTTTCCTTCGCCTCCACCGTGAGGATGGTCTACAGGGTTCATCGCAACACCTCTTACTTTAGGCCTTTTCCCAGCCCAACGATTCCTTCCTGCCTTGCCTTTACTGAATGAAGAATGCTCTCCCAGGCCAACCTGGCCAACAGTAACTCGGCACTGCTCTTTAATCAGCCGAACTTCACCCGAAGCAAGCCTAATTTGAGCCAACCCTTTCTCTTTAGCCATAAGTTGAGCCCAACTTCCAGCACTTCGAACCAGCACTGCACCCCGGCCGGGATTAAGTTCTATATTGTGAACCAATGTGCCCATAGGCACATATTTTAACTTCATACTATTACCCGGCTTTATACTAGTCCTTGAATCTGAAGCACTTATAACTTTATCTTTAACCTTCATTTTAGCCGGCCAAATAATATATCTTTTCTCTCCGTCTGAATATTTTACTAAAGCCAAACGGGCACCCCGGTTAGGATCATACTCTATAGCTAATACCTCAGCCTCTTGATCAAACTTATCTCGTTTAAAATCAACAGCTCTATATTTGCGCTTGCATCCACCGCCTCTTCTGCGCATAGTAATTCTACCTTGGTTGTTTCTCCCCCCACTCCGCTGCAAAGATTTAGTTAATGACTTTTCCGGTTTCTTCTTTGTAATTTCTGAAAAATCAGAAGTTTTTCTAGTTCTTAATCCCGGTGATGTTGGTTTATGCTTTTTAATTCCCATTTTTTTTCCTTAAGTTATTTTTATCTCGTACCCTTTCTTTAAACTTACAATTGCTTTTTTCCAAGCAGAAGTTTTTCCTGGCTGATCCCATCTTATTTTTTTCGGTTTTCCCTTTACGATTTCAGTTGAAACTTTTCTTACTTTTACTTTATAAATCTTTTCTATAGCTTTACGTATTTGAATTTTATTGGCACTTTTATCAACCTCAAAACTATATTTACCTATAGCGATATCCCGATTGGACTTTTCGGTAACAAGTGGAGTCTTAACTACAGAATAAAGTGAACTTAAAGCCATTTTTTTAACCTCTTCTGGATAATATCTAAAGAATCCTTTGTTACAACTAATCTCTGGCAATCTAAAACCCCTAAAGCATTTATATCATTTGCTTTATCTAGCTTAACTTTTTTAATATTAGCTGAAGCCTTCTTTAGGTTTTGATCAAACTCAGATACTACAAAACATGCTTTTTTATCATTAATGCCTAAATTAGAAATTATTTGATTAAACTCTTTTGTTTTCGACGATTTCATATTTAACTTATCAACTATGACTATTTGTTCATCTTTTAGCTTTGCGTTTAGGGCGCTTTTTAATGCTTGAGCTTTCATTCGAGCCGGAAATTTTTTATAGTAAGACTTATGCCTTGGGCCAAATGTAACTCCTCCACCTTTCCAAAGCGGAGACCGAATAGAACCTACTCTAGCCCTACCTGTCCCTTTTTGCCGCCAAGGTTTTTTGCCACCGCCTCTCTTTTCACCTTTTGTTTTGGCAACAGCTAATCCCCTTCTCTTATTAGATAAATAGGTATTGACTGCTTGTTGCAATAAAGCCAAAGAAACTTTTCGATCAAAAACAGTTTTATCTAAAGAAACGCTGTCTTTTGATTTGCCTGCCATGTCTATAACCTCTAAAGTTGAATCAACAGGACCAGTTTTATTTTTTGCTGTGTTTTTTGGTTTCATTATCTTTATTGATTTTGCTTGGTTAATCTAACAATGGCGCCCTTACTACCGGAAATATTTCCTCTTATAAAAATAACTTTTTTTTCTTTATCTACTTTTAAAACTTTTAAATTTTTAGTAACTCTATAAGCTGCGCCAAGATGACCTGGCATTTTTTTATTTTTTGCAATTTTAGAAGGAGTAGCAGAAGGACCTACTGAACCTACCCGGCGATGCATTCCAGAACCATGGGAACTAGGTTGTCTTTGCATATTATGGCGTTTGATTGCACCTGCAAACCCTTTACCTTTGGTTTTTGACCGTACAGTTAGCAATTGACCTTGGCTAAAGATTTCAACCCCCAGATAACGAGACGGAGTTTTCTTTTCTTCCTCTGTTTGGCCTTTATCTAAACTTTTGTCTTCCTGCTTCCCTTCTTCAGGCACAGTTTCTTTAGCTTGATTGTTTTCTTTTTTATCTTCCTTTGCCTCTTCCTTGTCTTGCTCTTTTTTCACTGCCTTGTCTTGTTCCTTTACAGAATCATCTTTGCTTCCTTGTAAAGTTTCTTTTTGACTCTGCTCTTCTTTTCCAGCGTTGCCAATATTTTCAGGTTGATGAACCTCTTTCTTTTCTACTTTAGCTTGAGCGCTTTCAGGTTTTTTTTCTGATTCTTCTGAAAAAGAAAAATCTGCATCTTTTTCTATTTCTACTTCTTTAACAAGTTTGTAAGGAGGTACTCCAATTTTTTCAAAATAGCCTTTCTGAGGTTTTTTAACCTTCGAAATTTTTGTATCTTTGATCTTAAAGCATCCAATTTTAGCCCTTTGCTTGTTCGGATAAGTTATCTTCTCCAAAACACAAGCCGGCTCAACTTCAACTACAGTAGCAGGTATAAGCTCACCTTCCGGGCTAAACATTTGAGTCATTCCAATTTTCTTTCCAAAAATTTCTTTAATCATCTTTTTTCCTAAAATCTCCACACAGATTAGCACAGATTTATAATAGATTCACACAGATATTTTATCTGTGTTTATCGGTAATTTTATCTGTGTGCATCTGTGTTATTACACTTCTTGCTTTATTTCTGCATTTACTCCGGCTGGTAAATTCAATCTTCTTAATGCGTCTATTGTTTTTGCAGTCGGACTGTCTAGATCTAATATTCGCTTATGAACCGCAATCATAAACTGCTCTCTTGATTTTTTGTTAACATTAGTAGCTCTATTTACCGTATAAACCTTTTTCTTAGTAGGAATTGGTATCGGTCCATTAATTTTGGCACCAGTCCGAATAGCTACTTCTGTTATTTCCTTAGCAGAATTATCAAGCAATCTATGATCAAAAGCTTTAAGCTTAATTCTAATTTTTAGTGGTGAACGCATTTTTTTCTCCATCTACAGTTATACTTTTTTGTTCGACGTTTGAAGTACACCGTTCAACGTTAAAAAGTTATTAAACGTAGAACTTTGAACCTAGAACGAATATTATTCGATTATTTCTGTAACTAAACCAGCCCCTACAGTTCTTCCTCCTTCACGGATAGCAAATCTTAACTCTTTTTCACAAGCAACTGGTTGAAGCAAACTTACCTCTACTTCAACATTGTCACCGGGCATAACCATTTCAACCCCTTCAGGTAACTTACAAGTACCAGTTACATCTGTAGTTCTAAAATAAAATTGCGGTCTATAACCTGAAAAAAATGGAGTATGCCTTCCACCTTCTTCTTTCTTTAATGCATAGACTTTTGCCTTAAATTTTTTATGAGGTGTAATTGATCCAGGCTTAGCAATAACCATTCCTCTTTCTGCCTGTTCTTTTTCTACCCCACGTAAAAGCAAACCAGCGTTATCTCCAGCTTGTGCCTCATCTAAGGTCTTTCTAAACATTTCAATTCCGGTAACTACAGTTTTTTTAGTTTCTTCTTTAATCCCAACTAGCTCGATCTCTTCACCAGTTTTAACTTTTCCTCTTTCAACTCTTCCGGTAGCAACTGTACCCCGGCCTGAGATAGAAAATATATCTTCGATAGCCATAAGAAAGGGGCGATCTGTATCACGTTTTGGTTCTGGAAAATAATCATCAAAAGCCTGAATCAATTCTACAATTGGCTTGCAATTGTCAGAGTCAACATTTCCTCCGGTAGCATCTTCTAAGGCTTTAAGCGCAGAACCTTTTACAATTGGTATATCTTTGCCAGGAAATTCATACTTAGTAAGTAAATCTCTTACTTCTTCTTCAACTAGCTCAACTAACTCAGGATCATCCATCTGATCAACCTTGTTAACAAACACTACAATCGCAGGAACATTAACCTGGCGCGCTAATAATAGGTGTTCTCTAGTTTGCGGCATAGGTCCATCTGTTGCAGCAACAACAAGTATTGCACCATCCATCTGAGCAGCACCAGTAATCATATTTTTAATGTAATCGGCATGGCCCGGACAATCGATATGCGCATAATGTCTTTTTTCTGTCTCATACTCAACGTGAGCAATATTAATAGTTACTCCACGTTCTTTCTCCTCAGGAGCTTTGTCAATATCTTCAAATTTCAAAGCTTGCCCCCCACCTTTTAATGCCAAGACCTGGGTAATGGCTGCAGTAAGGGTGGTCTTACCGTGATCTACGTGACCAATAGTCCCAATATTAAGATGGGGCTTTGATCTTACAAACTTCTCTTTTCCCATAAAGCACCTCCTTTTATCTCTTTTTTAAAAACCTGTTTTTTATATTTTTCTCGCTACAATATTTATATATATTATAAACCTAAAATCTTTGACAGTAATTCCTCGGGCACCTTTTGATAATATGAAGGCTCTATTGTATATGAGGCTCTGCCCTGTGTCAAGTTCCGTAATGAGTCTGCATAATCAAAAGATTCGCTCAATGGAATCTCAACACTTACTGTTCGTAAATTTTTTCTTTCTTTAACTAAATGTATCTTTGCTCTTCTTGAATTGAGATCACCGATTACCTGAGAAAGATATTCCACCGGTGTAATAATTTCTAAATCCATAATCGGCTCAAGTAATATCGACCGAGCTTTACGCAAACCTTCTTTAAATGCTAACTCTCCAGCAATTTTAAAACTTAGTTCAGAAGAATCTACTTCATGGTATGAACCATCAATTAGTGTAACCTTTAGGTCAACCACAGGATAACCACCTAAGACACCACTTTCAGAAGCTTCATTAATACCTTCTTTCACCGAAGATATAAACTCTTTAGGAATTACTCCTGATTTTATCTTGTTTTCAAAACTAATTCCAGTACCTTCTCCAGACGGTGCCATAACAATTTCAACATGCCCATACTGGCCTTGTCCTCCCCGCTGCTGAATGAACTTACCAGTAGCTTGAACCTTCTTGCTTACAGTTTCTTTATAAGCAACTTGAGGCTTACCTACTTTAGCTTGAACCTTAAATTCTCTCAATAATCTATCAACCATAATTGCAAGGTGAAGCTGGCCCATGCCGGATATAACATTTTGCCCAGTTTCCCGGTTATAAGTAACTTTAAAAGAAGGATCTTCATCGGCTAATTTTCTTAAAGCTCCAAACAATTTTTCCTGATCAGCTTTAGTTTTAGGTTCAATAGCTAAAGATACTACTGGTTCAGGAAATTTTATGCTTTCAATCATAACCGGATCTTTTTTCGTAGTAAGAGTATCACCGGTCATTGTACCCTTTAGGCCAGCCAAACAAACTATATCACCAGCTTTAGCATCTTTTATAATTTCCTGTTTATTAGCATGCATTTTTACAATTTTGTTAATTTTTTCGCTTTTTTGTTGAGTCACATTATAAATAGTTGCTGCAGAATCAACGCTGCCAGAATATATGCGCACATAAAATAGTTTGCCAACAAATGGATCGGTTGCTATCTTAAAACATAACGCACAAAATGAATCATCCGAACTTGCCTTAATTTCTTTTTCTTGGCCGCTTGATACGACTTTAGCTGAAACAGGCTTTACTTCCTTCGGTGAGGGTAGATAGTTACAAACAGCATCTAAAAGTTGTTGGATGCCTTTATTTTTTAAAGCTGAACCACAAAGCACAGTAACTAATTTATTTTCAATAACATATTTTCTAATTGCCGAGACTATTTCTTTTTTTTCGATTCTTTCTCCTTCAATAACCCTACTCATAAAAGTATCATCTAACTCAGCAATTTTTTCAATTATTAATTCTCTTTTTTTTGCAGAAATCTGCCTTAACTCCTCCGGGATTTCTGCCTCTTTTATATTTTGCCCTAGCTTACCTTCATAGTACAAAGCTTTCTCTTCAATTAGATCAACTATTCCCTTAAATTGATCTTTATCGTAAATTGGTATCTGAAGAGCAACCGTAGGTATTTGAAATTTCTCTCTCATCTCAGAAACTACAGAAAAAAAGTCAGCTCCTTCTCTGTCCATTTTATTAACAAAACAAATTCGCGGAACATGGTATTTTTCTGCTTGACGCCAAACTGTCTCTGATTGTGGCTCTACTCCTGAGACACCACAAAAAATAACCACTGCTCCATCTAGAACTTTTAAAGAACGTTCAACTTCAACTGTAAAATCAATATGGCCCGGTGTATCAATAATATTAATTTGATGATTTTCCCAACTACAAGAGGTAGCTGCGCTGGTTATGGTAATCCCTCTTTCTTTTTCCTGATGCATCCAATCAGTTACCGCGGTACCGTCATGAACTTCACCAATCTTATAAGTTCTTCCCGCATAAAAAAGAATCCTTTCTGTAACTGTAGTTTTACCAGCATCAATATGGGCTATAAAGCCAATATTTCTTATTTTACCAAGACTTTTTTCTTTATTCATAACTAAATTTATATTTTCCACTGCTTCTTATATCTGTGTTAATCTGTGTTTTAATATTTGAAATGAGCGAAAGCTTTGTTTGACTCTGCCATCCTATGAGTATCCTGCTTCTTCTTAACAACTGGGCCTTCGTTATTATAAGCTGCTATGATTTCATCAGCAATTTTCTTTTCCATGGGTTGATTTTTTTTCTTTTTCGCAAAATCCTTAATCCAGCGTAAAGCGATAAAAATACCTTTTTCTTTAGGTACTTCTGTAGGAACTTGATAAGTTGCTCCCCCTACTCTCCGCGGCTTCACCGCCATCCGCGGCCGGGTGTTATCTAGAGCTGTAAAAAGGGCTTTTATTGGATCCTCTTTTACTTGCTTTGATACCGCATCAAAAGCATTATAAACAATCCTTTGTGCTTTGCTCTTTTTTCCGTCAACCATAATGATATTAATAAAATGACCTAGTATAGGATTACCGTATTTTGGATCCGGTTTTCTTTCTCTTTTAGGTGCTCTATGTCTTCTCATTTTAATCTCCTCTTTAATAATAATTCGTCATTGCGAGGAACGAAGTGACGAAGCAATCTCTAAGACCAAGATTGCTTCGCTTCATTCGCTTTGCTCATTTCGCTCGCAATGACAACGAAATTATACTTACAATAACAACATAAAAAGCTACTCACCAATTTATTTTTTCTTTGGCCTTTTTGTCCCGTATTTAGAACGAGAACGCTTGCGATCCTGGACACCTTGGCAATCTAAGGCCCCTCTAACAATATGGTATCTTACACCAGGAAGATCTTTAACTCTTCCGCCCCTCACCAAAACCATGGAGTGTTCTTGCAAATTATGTCCTTCACCAGGAATATAAGCAGTTACCTCATGGCGATTAGTAAGACGAACCCGGGCTATTTTTCTTAAAGCTGAATTCGGCTTCTTAGGCGTTGCTGTTCTTACTTGAATACAAACCCCACGTCTCTGCGGAGCCTTGCCTAAAGCCGGGGATTTAGTTTTTTTCCTTAATTTAGCTCTTGGTTTTTTAATCAATTGATTTATTGTTGGCATTTCTCTACTTCAACCTCCCTGTACCTTTTTAACCCTGTTCCTGCTGGTATTAAGTGACCTACTATTACATTCTCTTTTAAACCCTTTAGTGAATCAACTTTTCCTGCTGATGAGGCATCTGCTAAAATTCTAGTTGTTTCTTGGAAACTAGCTGCGGAGATAAAACTTTTGGTGCTTAAAGATGCTTTAGTTATACCAAGTAACATCGGCTGAGCTGTGGCAGGCCTTCCGCCTTTTTTAATAATTGCTTCATTGGCTTTACGAAAATCCCACTTATCGATACCTTCATCAGGCAAATAATCACTATCCCCGGGATCAACAATTTTTACTTTTTTAAGCATCTCTCGAATGACTACTTCAATGTGTTTATCGTTAATCTTTACTCCCTGCAATCTATATATTTCTTGTACTTCATTTACTAAATAACTCTGCAACACTTTATCGCCACAAACACTTAGAATATCTTGCAACACCACCGGGCCTTCGGTAAGTTGCTGGCCAGCTGCCACCTTATCACCGCGATAAACAATAGGATGGGTACCAGTAGGAATTTTATATTCCCGGCTCATTCCCGTGGGGCTGCGCACAATAACTTTACGTTGACCTTTTTTTTCGGTAAATTCGACAAAACCATCAATCTCACTAATAATCGCAGGATTTTTCGGGCGTCTAGCTTCAAAAAGCTCCGCTACTCTAGGAAGGCCACCGGTAATATCTCTAGTCTTTTCAACCAAACGGGGTGTTTTCGCAATAATATCACCAGCCTCGACCGGGGCTCCTTCTTCAAGCATGATATGAGCTCCAGTAGGTAAAGGATATATTCCTAGGACTTCTTCAGAATCTTCAGAAACTATCAATATTTGAGGATGATAGTCACCCTTAAACTCTACCACCACCCTTTCTTTTCGTCCGGTTGCAACATTCATTTCTTCTTGAATGGTCATTTTATCGATGATATCTTCATATTTTATTTTTCCGGTTACCTCAGAAAGAATCGGAGAAGAAAATGGATCCCACTTTACAAAAGTTTTACCCTTTGCAACTTCATTCCCTTCGGCAACCATTATAAAAGCTCCGTGAGGAACAGGATTTCTTTGTAGTTCAATTCCCTGGGGGTCATTTACGCTAATCATCCCATTTCTATTTAAAACAATAAATTGATTTCCTTTCTTGACTACTTTTAAATTATGAAACTTCACTACACCTTTATTTCTAGCCTTGACAAAAGCACGTTCCGCAACTCTTGAAGCAGTACCGCCAATATGGAAAGTTCTCATAGTAAGCTGAGTACCGGGCTCTCCTATTGATTGAGCTGCAATTACTCCAACAGCTTCACCTACCTCAACTAATTTGCGAGTCGCTAGATTCCTTCCGTAGCACTTAGCGCATACGCCTCTTTCTGATTCACAAGTAAGCACGCTTCTTATTCTTATTTTTTCTAAACCTAATTTATCAATTTTATCTGCTTTTTCCTCTGATATCTCTTCGCCAGCTTTAACAATAACTTCATCACTTACAATATCTACTATATTATCAACAGCAACTCTGCCTACAATTCTTTCTTTTAAGGTTACCACAACTTCTTCGCCTTCAACAATTTCAGAGACAGTAATTCCATTTACTGTTTTACAATCATCTTCAACGATTATTACTTCTTGAGAAACATCGACTAGACGCCGAGTAAGATAACCAGCATCTGCTGTTTTTAAAGCGGTGTCAGCCAAACCCTTTCGTGCCCCGTGAGTAGAGATAAAATATTCTAATGCTGATAACCCTTCTTTAAAATTTGAAGTTATCGGAATTTCAATAATTTCACCTGACGGCTTAGCCATAAGCCCTCTCATGCCAGCAAGCTGTCTAACCTGCAACTTAGATCCACGAGCTCCAGAATCAGCCATCATAAAAACCGGATTAAGCTTGCTCATATTGTTAAAAACCAAATCGGTAACTTTATCCGTAGTTCTAGTCCAAATATCAATAATTTTATTGTGGCGTTCCCGTTGAGTAATAATGCCTCTTTTATATTGACTATCAACCTTAGCCAGTTCTTTGTTGGCTTCTTCTATAGATTCATACTTCTGTTTGGGAACCTCCAGGTCATTGTTGGATATACTTATACCTCCTAAGGTTGCATATTCAAAACCTAAATCTTTAATCTTATCTAAAAGCTCAATAACCGCATTGTGGCCAAACTGATCATAACAATCATCAATAATTTTAGATATCTTTTTCTTATCTAGGAGTTCATTAACAAACCTAAAGCCCTTAGGTAAAACTCTATTAAATATTACTCTGCCTACAGTTGTTTCAACAATCTTTTTCTCCTCATTTCTTTTAAGGAAAAATTTAATTTTAGTGGGTATTTTTACCTCATCATCTTGATAGGCGGTTACTACCTCATCAGAGCTTCCAAAAGTTATTCCTTGCCCTTTTTCACCGTCAGTTTCTGTAGTAAGATAACGGCAACCAATAACCATATCTTGAGAAGGCACAATAACCGGCCTTGAATCGGAAGGAGAAAAAATATTATGCACCGATAACATCAACAACTTTGCTTCGGCTTGCGCCTCCAAAGATAGCGGGAGATGAACAGCCATCTGGTCTCCGTCAAAATCAGCATTAAAAGGCGCGCAAACTAAAGGATGTAGCTTAATTGCTTTACCTTCTACTAGAGTAGGATAAAAAGCTTGGATTCCGAGACGATGAAGAGTAGGAGCTCTATTTAATAAAACAGGATGTCCTTTGATTACATCTTCTAAGATATCCCAAACTTCAATCCGGGCTCTCTCAACCATTCGGCGCGCACCGCGAATTGTATGAACAAACCCTTTTTCCCGTAATTTTTTAATGATAAATGGCTCAACTAACTCAAGAGCCATCTCTTTAGGCAAACCGCACTGATGAAGCTTTAGTTCAGGGCCTACCACAATTACACTTCTTCCGGAATAGTCAACCCGCTTTCCTAATAAGTTTTGTCTAAAACGGCCTTGTTTGCCTTTAAGCATATCAGAAAGGCTCTTAAGCGGCCGATTTTGCGGGCCCATAACTGGCCTGCCGTGGCGTCCATTTTCTAAAACAGCATCAACTGCCTCTTGAAGCATTCTTTTTTCGTTACGGATAATTATCTCAGGCGCACCCAGGGACATTAACTTCTTAAGACGATTATTTCTGTTAATAACTCTTCTGTAAAGATCATTTAAATCAGATGAAGCAAACCTGCCCCCTTCAAGTGGAACCAAGGGACGTAAGTCAGGCGGAATAACCGGCAAAATATTTAACACCATCCATTCAGGTTTGTTTCCAGAACGGCGTAAATCTTCTACAATTTTAAGCCTTTTTAAAAGCCTTTTATTAGCAGCTTTTTTACTTTTTCCGATTTTTTTCCTAATATTGCGGCCAACCTTAGCTAAGTCTAGCCTCTTTAGAAGCTCTCGGATAGCTTCGGCCCCAATCATTATCTTTACTTCCGGACCGTATTCAGTTTGAGTGTCAAAATATTCCTCTTGACTGATAAGTTGTTTTTCTTTTAACTTTGAAGATCCAGGATCAACAACTACATATTCTTCATAGTAGATAATTTTTTCCAACTCTTTTATGCTTAATCCTAAAATAGCTCCTAATCTGGAAGGTAAAACTTTAAAAAACCAGATATGAGTAACTGGGGTAGCTAGGTCGATATGGCCCATCCGCTGACGCCGCACCGACGAATGAAGAACTTCAACTCCACAGCGATTGCATTTTGTCCCTTTAAATTTTATCCCTTTTAGCTTCCCGCAATGGCACTCCCAATCTTTAGCCGGGCCAAAAATTCTTTCGCAAAAAAGTCCGTCTTTTTCAGGCTTAAGGGTCCGATAGTTAAGAGTCTCGGCTTTTTTGATCTCACCTGCCGACCAACTCCTCATATTTTCATTTGAAGCTAATTTTATACTTATTCGGTCAAAAAAACCTACTTCCTCAATCATTTTTTCTCCTTTTCTGCTTTAATATCTAAACAAAGCCCCTGAAGCTCTTTTACTAAAACATTAAAAGATTCAGGAACCGAAGGCCGAAACTTTTGTTCGCCTCTCACAATAGCTTCATAGATACGCGTTCTTCCTTCTACATCATCACTTTTTACAGTAAGCATCTCTTGTAAGGTAAATGCTGCCCCATATGCTTCAAGAGCCCAAACTTCCATCTCTCCAAAACGTTGCCCGCCAAACTGGGCTTTCCCGCCTAAAGGCTGTTGAGTAATCAATGAGTAAGGCCCAATGGCTCGAGCGTGAATTTTTTCATCAACCATATGAATTAGTTTCATAATATACATATAGCCTGCCCCTACCTTTTGGGCAAAACGCTTTCCAGTATAACCATCATACAAAACAACTTTTCCGTCTTCCGGTAAATTAGCCTTTCTAAATAAGTCTTTTATATCTTCCGGGCTAGCCCCATCAAAAACTGGTGTCTCAACCCTGATATTCAGTTTCTTTGCTGCCCAGCCAAGATGCATCTCAAGCAACTGGCCTACATTCATTCGCGAAGGAACTCCTAAAGGATTAAGTAAAATATCCATTGGCGTACCATCTTCTAGGTATGGCATATCTTCCTCTGGTAAAACTTTTGAGATAACCCCCTTATTTCCGTGGCGGCCAGACAACTTGTCACCTGCTGAAATCTTTCTTTTTATTGCCACAAACACCACTATTCTTTTTAATACTCCGGCTGGCAATTCATCGCCTTTTTTCACCTTTAAAAGTTCTAGATCTTTTTCCATCATTAACTCATTGTACCTTTGATCGTATAAGTTAACTATTGTATTTGCTTCTTCGTTTTCTTGCCAATCACGCGCTTTTATCTTCTTCTCTGGTTTACCTAAAACAGTACTTAGCCTTTTTAGCTTTTCTTTTTCCAGTATCTCTTTTTCTTCCTCATAGTATTGTTCAATTTCTCTGGTACGTTGAAGCTCAACTGTTTTTTCTTTTTTCGAACGTCTGCCTCTTGCTTTTCTTTGAAAAACTTCTACGTTAGTTACCACCCCTTTAATCCCAGGAGGTACTCTCAGTGAACTATCTTTAACATCAGCTGCTTTTTCACCAAAAATAGCCCGTAACAGTCTTTCCTCAGGTGAAAGCTCTTTTTCTGTCTTCGGTGTAACTCTTCCCACTAAAATATCATCAGAAGCAATTTCAGCACCAATCCTTACTATCCCTTCAGAATCTAGGTCACTCAATGCTTCTTCTCCTACATTAGGAATATCGCGGGTAACCTCTTCGTTGCCTAATCTGGTTTCTCTAGCTTCAACCTCAAACTTCTCAATATGAATAGAAGTAAGTACATCATCTTTTACTAAACGTTCGCTAATGACTATCGCATCTTCAAAGTTGTAACCTCTCCAAGGCATAAAACCAACTAAAAGATTAGTTCCCAGTGAAATATCCCCTTCTTTAGTAGCTATTCCGTCGGCTATAATATCTCCTCGTTTTAATTTTTGGCCTTTCTTAACTAAAGGAGTCTGGTTTATACAAGTATTAGCGTTAGTCCGATAAAACTTTTTTAATTTATACGTATAGTTGTCTATTTTTATCGAAGAACTATCGACCGCAGTAACTTCGCCAGATTCTTCGGTAACTACAGCGGCGCCGCTATCTTTGGCAACTTTTTGTTCCAAGCCAGTTCCAGCTAAAGGAGCCTCTGGGAAAAGCAAAGGAACCGCCTGCCGCTGCATATTAGATCCCATCAAAGCTCGATTAGCATCATCGTGTTCTAGGAAAGGAATCAATGACGATGAAACTGACATAATTTGTTGAGCTGAAACATCAATGTATTCAAGCTTTTTTGGTGAAACTTTAGGAAAATTACCTTGAAAGCGGGCATAAATTTCTGAATCCAAAATCTTGCCCTTTGAGTCCACATTAGAGGTAATTTGGCCTACCATTTTATTTTCTTCTACATCACTCAATAAATATTCAATTTTATTTTTGATTTTACCGTCTGCAACCGGCCGATAAGGAGTAGCGAGAAAACCCATAGAGTTAATCTTTGCATAAGTAGTCAAAGAAGTAAGCAAACCAATATTAGCTCCTTCTGGTGTTTCAATCGGACAAACTCGGCCGTAATGAGTAGGATGGACATCTCTTACTTCAAATCCGGCTCTTTCCCGAGAGAGGCCTCCGGGCCCCATTGCTGACAATCTTCTCTTGTGAGTCATCTCAGCTATTGGATTTGTTTGATCCATAAATTGTGAAAGCGGCGAACGAGCAAAAAAATCTTTGATCTGACTAGAAAATGCTTTTGAATTGATTAAATGTTGAATAGAAAATTCTCCTGAAGAAACTAATGAATAACGTTCAGTAAAAGTTCTTTCTACCCTCAGAAGTCCAATCCTTACTTGATGCTGAAGAAGCTCACCAATTAACTTAACCCTTCGATTAGATAAATGATCTATATCGTCGGTATCTTTTTTGCCGGCTTTTACCTCTAGAAGATGCTTAATCGCTGCAACCATTGTCTCTAGATCAAGAGTTCTCCTAGATAAGCGGCTATCCATACCTAATTTTTTATTCATAAGAAACCTGCCCACTCGGCCTAAATCATACCGACGCGGATCAAGAAACATTCGGTTAAATACTTCTTTAGCTACCTCAAGGGCGACTGGCTCTGTGGGGCGCATTTTTTTATAAAACTCTAGATAAGCCTCTTCGGTATTGGTAGTTAAATCTTTTTTGACAGTATTTACTATTTCCGGATAAGGTTTATCGGAAAAATGCTTATATATTTCATCGCTAGTGGATAATCCCATTATTCGCAAAATTTGAGTAGCAGGAAAAGTTTTTCTCCTGTCGACAACAGCAGTTATGGTATCAGCTACATCAGCTCTAAACTCTAGCCAATAACCACGGTAAGGAATCATCCGGCCAAAATAAATACGTTTACCTGCGGTATGTAGTTGTTCTTCAAAAAATATCCCTGGTGATCTTTGCAGCTGACTGATTATAGCCCTTTCATCTCCATTTATAATAAAAGATGCAGTAGGAGTCATAAGAGGAATTTCGCCTAGATAGATCTCTTGCTCGCGAATATCAGAAGAAAGACCAACAAGACGCAACCGTACTCTTAAAGAAGAGGAATAAGTCTGAGACCTTCTTTTGCACTCCTCAATTGTGTAACGAGGCCTGCCTAAAGTATAAGAAACAAATTCTAGACTGCATTGGTTGTCCGGGCTTTTCATCGGGAATACTTCTTGAAGTATCTCCTGTAAGCCAGTCTTCTTCCTCTTCTCAGGTAAAACATTCACTTGCAAAAACTCTTTATAAGAACGCAACTGATGGCTAAGTAAATTAGCCATAGGAGGACTGTTTTTAATTTTAGCAAAAGAAACTTTTTTACTCTTCTTTACCATAGTTCTCCTCGTTTATTTATTAATAACTAAATCTCATTGCATAGCGCAAAGCGCTTAGCGCTATGCTCTTTGCTATCAGCTATAAACTATTTGAGTTCTACTTTTGCTCCGGCTTCTTCAAGCTTTTTCTTTACACTTTCAGCTTCTTCTTTAGGAAGATCCTCTTTTACAGCAGCCGGGGCTGAATCTACTAACCCTTTTGCTTCTTTAAGACCTAAATCAGTAATAGCCCTTATCTCTTTAATTACGGCTATTTTGTTAGAGCCAACATCGGTAAGATTAACTGTAAACTCTGTTTGCTCTTCTTCAGCTTCTCCTCCACCTGCGGCTGCGGGTGCAGCAGCTGCTGCTACTGGAGCACTTGCTTTTACATCAAACTTCTCTTCGCAGGCTTTCACTAGTTCTGATAGTTCTAACACCGTTAACTCTTCAACCATTTTTAAAACATCTTCTACTTTAGACATTTCAAACCCTCCTTACTTTTTCTTACTTTTTAATTAGTTCTTAAATTTACGCTTGATTCCGATAGAAGATGGACGACCGCTTCGCTAAGACGACAGACGACTTCGTCCTTCGTCCCTCGTCCGTCATCCTTCGGTACTTTTTTTATTGTCTTCTTCCTTCTTGTCTTCGCCTTTTGTCTCTTTTGCTTTCGGCTCAGGCTTCTTGCCCTCTTCCTCTTTTTCTTTTGTTTCTTTTTTCTCTTCTTTTTCTTCTTCTTTTTTTTGTTCTGCTTGTTCTTTAGGTTCCTCACCTTCTTTATTTTCCTCTTTAGTCTTATCTTCAGTCTTTTCTTCTTTCTCTGTTTCTTTATCCTTATTCTGACTTTGGACTTTTTTAATTTCCTCTATAGCCCAAACAAACTTTAAGATCGCTTGATTTAAACAAGTAAGAAAACCAGTTATTGGTGCAGCTAAACCAGAAACAGCTTGAGCTAGTAGAGTTTCTCTACCTGGCAATTTAGCTAAAGACTCTAACTCCTCTTTGCTTATCTTCCTACCTTCGATTATTCCGCCTTTTATAGTGAAACTTTCATTCTCTTTAGAGAAATCAACAATTACTTTACACGGCTTCACAATATCCTCATTATATACAGAAATTATTCCAGTTTCCCCCTGAAAATAATCTTCTAAATTTTCTAAGTCAGTATTCTCTAGGGCTTTATTGATTAAAGAGTTTTTCGCCACAAAAACATAACTATCTACCACTCTTAGTTTATTCCTAAGTTCACTCAAAGCTGAAGCCTTAACGTTATTAAACCCAATAAAAAAGTAAACAGACGAACTGCTCACCCTCTCTTGAACCCTTTTAATAATATTTTCTCGTATCGCTAAACCAATTGTTTTTGTTTTCATAATAGTATTATAAATTCACCTTAATTGATGGGCCCATAGTAGTTGATAAATAAAATGTTTTTATAAGTTGTCCTTTTAAATTTTGAGGACGAACTGCACCTATCGCTGAAATAAAACTATTTAAATTATCAACAATATCTTCCTTTTTAAATGACAATTTACCTAAACCAGCGTGAATACAACCCAGCTTATCCGCACGAAAGTTAACTTTACCTTTTTTAGCCTCCTCAACAGCTTGAGAAATATTTTCAGTAACAGTACCCGTTTTTGTTGAAGGCATTAACCCTCTCGGCCCTAAAAATCTTCCTAGCTTGCTAACTGATTTCATCATCGCAGGAGTAGAAATACAATAATCAAAATCAACCCATCCTTTCTTAGATATTTTTTCTATTATTTCATCATTGCCAATATAATCAGCACCAGCTTTTTTAGCTTTTTCTTCTTGGTCAGATCCACAAAATACCAAAACTTTACTTTCTTTGCCAGTACCGTGAGGTAAAACAACTGCGCCTCTTACTATTTGTTCTGAATCTTTAGGGTCAATTCCTAACTTACCGCTGCCTTCTATCGTCTCATCAAATCCTATAGGAGAAAAAGACTTTAAAATATCTACAGCTTCCTCGATCGGATAAGTCTTTTCTTTATCAATCAGTTCTAACCTTTTTTTATAAGTTTTACCAGCTCTCATTTATCCTCCCACAACCTTAATTCCGCAGCTTCTAGCCGTTCCTTCAATTATTTTTATTGCCTGTTTTATATCAGTTGTGTTTAAATCTGTTAACTTTTCTTTAGCAATCTCTTCAACAGCTGAACTTTTAACCTCACCAATAATCTGCTTTCCAGCTTCTGGTGAAGCTTTTGCTAAATTAGCAGCTCGTTTAAGTAAAAAAGCAACCGGCGGGCTTTTAACTATAAAATCAAAGCTTCTGTCTTTATACACACTAATTACAACCGGGACCACTATCCCTTCTTTCTGTTTAGTTGCTTCGTTAAAAGACTTACAAAATTCCATAATATTCACCCCATGCTGGCCTAAAGCCGGGCCAACCGGAGGTGCGGGATTAGCGCTTCCAGCCGGAATCTGTAACTTAATTTGTCCTACGGGTTGTTTCTTCTTTTTCTTCTTCTTTGCCATGTTACATCCTCTTTTTTATGTAGATGATTTCATTTATATCTTCTCCACCTGCCAGAACTCTAATTCAACAGGAGTAGTCCTGCCAAAGATTGAAACACTTACTTTCAATTTTCCCTTGGTAGGATAAACTTCATCCACTACGCCAGTAAAGTTAACAAAAGGCCCTTCTCCAACCCGGACACTTTCGCCTTTTTCAAAGTTAACTTTAGGTGCAGGTTTTGCTTGACTTTCTTCAGCTTTACTTAAAATTTGATCAACCTCTTTTTGGGATATAGGTGAAGGCTTTTTTCGTGGTCCAATAAAAGTTGTAATTCCCGGTGTATTTTTTACAAAAAGCCAACTATCCTTGCTCATCTCCATATGAACCAGGATGTAACCAGGAAAAAATTTTCTCTCTAATACCTTCTTTTTCCCAAACTTGACTTCAGTTACCTGTTCTTTCGGAATAACTATCTTATCAATCAAGTTTCCGTAGTCGTGAGATTTAATCTTTGCTTCCAAGTTCCACTTGGCTTTTTCTTCAGCACCACTTAAAGTATGAACAATATACCATTTATGCATTTCTAATTACCCAAAAATAGTTGAATCAACCTAGAAAAACCTAAGTCAATGCCCCAAATATAAACAGTCAAAAGCCCGGCCACAACTATTACAATTAAACTAGCTGAGACAATTTCTCGGCGCGAAGACCAATGGACCTTCTCCATTTCTTCCCGAACTTGTTTAAAAAATTTTGGAATACCTTTAATTTTTTTTATCATACTTACTAACCAAACATTATTTAAGCTGGTTGCCAGAACACCAGTTACCAGTTCCCAGTAAATATCACTGGTGACTTGGCAACTTGGAAACTAGTAACCCGTATTTTACCAAACTAACACAGGCGAGGTAGGAGTTGAACCTACAACCCCCGGTTTTGGAGACCGGTGCTCTAGCCAATTGAGCTACTCGCCTATACACGTTTATCGCTTTGTTCCGAAAAACGACAAACGATCGCTTCGCTAAGACGACAGATGATTTCGTCCTTTCGTCCTTCGTCTATCATCTCTCGGTACTTTTTCATCTTACTTAGGCTTTGCTTCCTTATGAAGGATATGTTTACGTTCAAAGCGACAATATTTTTTTATAGAAAATTTCTCCGGATGTAGCCTTTTATTCTTGGTAGTGTAATAATTCTTACGCTTACAACTTGTACATTTTAATGCAATTAATTCTCTCATAATAAGTTACGAAAATAAAAAAATTTAGGGTCTAAAATCCCCCCGTCATTTTTTTGGTTCTTTCTAATTTTTAGGCCTACTTCTAACTTGTTAACTTCCCATCCCGCCTTCTTCTAAGCCTGGAATGGGAATTGAACCCATGGCCTCGTCCTTACCAAGGACGCGCTCTACCCCTGAGCTATCCAGGCGCGATAGCGGGATGTTTTTTTGCTAAAAGCAGGTAAATGATCTTTAAAAAACGAATCTAGATTACAACGACTGACTTTTCGATGATACTATAAAAGAGACTTTTGTCAAGGAAAAAAAGATGAAAATTTTTAACTGGTGGATTGTAACTCATAATCCTATTGTCATCCTGAGGAGCTCCAAACTCAAAAGCGGCAAAAGCAACGAAGGATCTCCGCAACGGGATGAGATTCTTCGGCTTCGCCTCAGAATGACACCGAGATTATTCTATATCTCAGTATCATAGCCACTATGCAACAAAACAGGTTCAAACAAAAATGTTGCATAAGATGCTTTTCTTTAGGAGGGGACGTTTCCCTCTGTTATAAGTTACTGCAAATAAAGAAGTTATAAAGCAGTGTTTTCCGGAGACAAGCGGAAAATGCCAGTTTATAACCCATTGGCTAACAAAAGGTTATAAACGAGGGAAACGTCCCCTTAACTGCGAGCCAAAGGCGCAACTATGGTACGTAATTTAATTCAAAGCAAGGCAGCTGACACACTATCAGCGAACAAAAGCCCTTTTTTAGTAAGTTTTATTGCCTCTTTTCCATTTTTAGTCTGCTTAATTAATCCTTGCTCAAATAGTTTTGGTAAAGAATCTTTTTCTAATTCCTGGAAATCAAAACCAGTTTTTTGCTTGAACCAGCTAAAACTTATCCCCTCTCTTGTCCTTATCTTTAAAGCAGCTGCTTCCTTTGCTGCCTGAAAAGATGAAAGCTTTTCAGAATATTCCCAAATTTTTTCATTTTTTCTTACAGCTTTTATGTATTCAGGTAAACAAGAAATATTTCTTTGTCTTTTTCCTGCAAAAAAAGAAGCAGCCGAAGGCCCTAACCCTATATACGGCTTATTTTCCCAATATCTAAAATTATGAATAGATTTAAACTTTTTTTTAGAAAAATTAGATATTTCATATTGAAAAAATTCTTTTTCTTCAAGCTGCCCTATAAGTTGTTTATACATCTGAGCAATCTTATCTGAGGCCAAGGGTAAAAACTCTCCAGCCTCAAATCTCTTATACAAACAGCTCCCTTTTTCATAAGTTAACATATAAGCAGATAAATGAGTTACGGGAAGTTCTCTAGCCTTAACGAGATCTTTTTGCCATAACTTATAAGATTCAGATGGTAGCCCATAGATTAAATCTATACTTATATTATCAAATCCCCTTCTTTTAACCTTCTCTACTGAATCTAAAGCTTGTTCTGCCGAATGAATTCTCCCCAAAAAATTTAGCTTTTGGTCACTAAAAGATTGGCACCCTATACTTATTCTGTTTACAGAATAATCAGAAAACAATCTTATTTTATCTTCGTCAAGACTTTCAGGGTTCGCTTCTATAGTAAACTCTTTAGCTTCCCCAGCTATCTTTTCTAATTCTTTTAATAATTTCTCAATTAAATCTATATCTAATACTGTCGGTGTCCCTCCTCCAATATATATAGTTTCAAAATTACAATCTAATTTTTTAATTTGTTTAACTAAAACAGAAAGAAAAGAAACCGCCATAGTTCTTTTATAGATAGTGGTATAAAAATCACAATAAGTACAACGACTTTGGCAAAAAGGAATATGAATATACAATGATTTTTTCATACTAATTGACTCGTTATGCCAATGTTCCGATAGACGATAGACGAAAGGAAGATGGACGTTTCGTCCTTTCGTCCTTCATCCATCGTCCTTCGGATCTTTGCATATAAGACGGTTATGTTATAATTATACAGATAAGAACCCAATCGTCTAGGTAATTAGTATTTTATTTATCAAATATATTATGAATAAAAAACCTTTTTTTAGTATAATTATTCCTACCTACAACCGTAAACATTTTCTAAAAATAGCAATTGATTCGGTGTTAAACCAAACCTTTGATAACTACGAACTAATCATTGTCGATGACGGCTCAACTGATTATACAAAAAATTTTATCAAAAGCTATAAAACCCCTAAACTAAGATACTATTACCAACAAAACCAAGGTCCAGCCTCAGCAAGAAACTTAGGTGTAGTTAAAGCCAAAGGAGAATTTATCTGCTTCCTAGATTCAGACGATAGATACAGAAAAAATAAATTAAAAATTACCTCTCAATATATAAAAGATAATCCTGAATACAAAATATTTCACAGCGAAGAAATCTGGTATAGAAATAATAAATTTCTTAGTCAAAAAAAAGTACATAAAAAACCCACTGGTTTTATATTTGAAAATGCAACTAAACTATGCTCTGTTAGCATCTCTACTGCTGCAATTAAAAAAGAAGTTTTTGGTAAAATTGGCAATTTTGATAAAAACCTATTAGCCTGCGAAGACTATGACTTTTGGTTAAGAGCAACTTTGCGATATCCTGTATATCTGATCCCGAAAGTTTTAACTATAAAGGAGGGCGGACACAAGGATCAACAATCAAAAAAATATCCGGGAATGGATAAGTTCAGAATTTATGCTTTAGATAAACTTCTTCAAACTAAAAATCTCAAAAAAAATCAATACCAAGCAGCCTATCAACAATTAAAAACTAAATGCTTAATTTGCATAAAAGGATCAGAAAAAAGAAACAAAACCGAAGAAATAAAAAAATATCAGAAAATATTAAATAAATATTCTTTACAATGAACAAAAACTTAAAAGAAAAAATTGAAAAAAAATTTGCTTTTCGATTAAATCAAAATCAATATCAAGAAGTAGAGAGGCTTATCTTTGAAATTACTCGCAGACAAAACATTTCAATATCTAAAATCATTGATTATTTAAAAATAAATTCAAAAGCTAACAAGCAAACAGGGAAAAATAAGTTTTTCGCCCTTAAAAATAGTTTGATTAACTACCGTTTTCCTTTAACTTCTGCCTATAAAAGTATCAATACAAAAAAAATATTTTTAAATAAGACACAAATTCCTCTAAAAAACAATTGGGCCATAAAAAAACCTTTTAGGCCGGCCACTTTATTTTTTGAAAAAAAAGTAAAAGGAAGCTATTTAATTGATAATTTTCGGAACTATTTTCCTAATTTAAAAATAGAACAAATATCTTCTTTAAAAAATTATATTAAAAATAATAAGTTTAGGCTTTCCGAATTAAAAAAACCTTTTGTTTTTATTGTAGAAGAAAACCGAGATTTCCTAAAACCCTGCCCTTGCACAAAAAAACATCTAGGTTGTGGCTACTGGATATTTAACCTCGGTTTTGGCTGCCCTTTCGATTGTTCTTATTGCTACCTACAACAATACACAAATTCAGCCGGTATAATTTTACCAGCAAACTTGAAAAAATTTTTTCACCAATTTGATAAATTTAAAAAAAGGATAAATAAACCAATTCGAATCGGTACCGGTGAATTTTGTGATTCCCTGGCCCTAGACCACATAACCAACTACTCTACTAAACTTATCTCATATTTTAGAAATAAGTCTGTACTTTTTGAATTGAAAACAAAAAGCAACAAAATTAAAAATATACTGGCCCAAAAACCAGTTTCAAATATAGTTATTTCTTGGTCTCTTAATCCGGAAAAAATTATTGATTCAGAAGAAAAAGGAGCTGCCAAGCTACAAGAAAGATTAGAAGCTGCAAGAAAAGTACAAAAAGCAGGTTTTAAAGTGGCTTTTCATTTTGATCCTATCATTTATTATAAGGGTTGGGAAAAAGACTATAAAAATTTAGTCCAACTACTTTATACTAAAGTTAGCCCTTCTTTTGCCTGGATAAGCCTAGGGACACTTCGCTCGAACCGGCAACTTAAGCCAATCGTCGAACAACGCTTCCCCGAAAGTAATATTTTTTACGGAGAGCTGTTGATTGGAGAAGATAAAAAGTTAAGATATCCTCAATTTCTGCGAAAAATAATTTATAATAAAATGACCAAATGGATAAAAGAATTTGATCAAAAGACACCAATCTATCTGTGTATGGAAAATAAAGATATTTGGAAAGATAGGGGCAATTTTAAAACTACAAAAGACATAGAGGCCTACCTTATAAAAAACAATCTATAGCTTCTGATCAAAAAGAAACCCCTTTAGCTCTTCTGTCTTAAACCCTTTCTTCAATCGATAGATAACAAAATAATGTAAAAAACCTTTAGCTTTTGCGCCATCAATATTATCAATCAACAAATGCAAAGCCCAAGAACTAGAAAATAGCTGCCAAAATAAAGAGTTGTAAAAAAAAGAAAGAAAAAGAAAAAGAAAAACCAACTCCCAGGAGTGAAGAAACAAATACACGTTTTTCCTTTTCTTGTACGGAAAAATCAATATTTTCTTAAAGCTTATCTTCCTAACTTGAATTAAATAATCAATAATATGATCAGCATCTATTAATATTCCACCTAATATTGCTGGCAAAATATAAAAAAACTCTCCGGTTTTAAAATAAGCAATTAAAAAAATTTCCAAGCTAATAATTAGATGAATAGTTAAATCCAAAATGATATTTACACTTCTTTTTAAAGAATACATGTTTTAATTTTAATAACGGTTAATAACGTTTTTTTATTTCAGCTTTGGAATAATAATGCTTTAATATCTGTTTATAGTTATAGCCCTCTTTGGCCATACCAATAGCTCCTTCCTGACAAAGGCCAGTTCCATGGCCAAAACCTGCACCCCAGAAGATAAGCATCTCAGTTTGACCACCTTTATTTTTTCTTAATTCAGCTAAAAAAGCGCTGCTCCGTAGACGGTCAAAAAAGTTTCTAATTGCCAAACCGCTTTCTAGATTTACCAACTCATCTCCGACAGCAACATCCATTCTACTATAACGGAAACATTCTTTTTTAGCTTTAGGAATAATATTAGTTAAATTTTTTATATTAACCCCAAATGCTATCTTAAAGTCTTCATCATCATAAATTCGCTGCCAACGGAATTTCGAACTTTTTGCAAAACAAAAAGTTTTAGGATATCCTAAAAACCATTGTTGCCTTTTATATGCCGATTGAGGCATTTTTTTATTTTCTGAATCTCGTCCTTTCGCTAAATACTGTTTTTGTCCAAAAATATCCGACGACAAACACCCGCCACAATTAGAATGATAAAAAATTTCAGGAACTTCACCCTTATAGGAAATAATTCTGCCCCGGGTTTGATCAATCGCTTTTTTGGTAGATTTAGTTTCAGCTGATAAACCGTGATAAACCTGACAATGGCTATCAGCGCAAAAATCAAAACCTTGGCCAATATGCCTTGCTTTATTCCTAATTGCCAGGCTTCGGGCTAAGACAGCTTGTGCCTTAAGAGCCTCTTTATCAGCATTAGCTGGAATCTCTGCAGCTAAAACCCCGTAAAGATACTCTTCAATAGTTACAACATTGACTAAATTAATTTTATTATTCTTAAAAACTATTTCAAAGTTACCTCGATAAGCTCGATCTATCTTTTTGTGCCAAAAATCTCCAATCCCATAAACTACATCTAACACATAAAAAGGATAGTTTTCCCCCTTAACTGACTCAGGGATAAGTTCAACTGGTAATGAAAAAGTTTCATAGACTTTACCGGTTTTACGACTAGATAAAATAATCTTATTGTTTTTTAGCTGAAAATTATAAAAAATATCTGGCTTGCCTTCATAGACTAAATCTTTACCTTTAACTTTAAAGGCGGCTGGAGAAAAAAAAGAGAATTCATCCAAACCAACTGCAACCCCTATCCGCACATAAGGAATATCTTTTTGCATCTGATAGGATTTTAGATCAACTTTTTGTCGTTTTTCAGCTTTTAGTTTTTTCCTTTTTACGAAGAAATCCTTGCCTAATCTCTTTTTTACTTTGATAAGCTCATCTTTTACTCTAGTTTGATCAGGATAAAAACTAAATCCTTTAGCTAAATAGCGATAAGCATCTTTATTTTTATCAATTTTTCTTAAACATTGACCGAGGTAATAATAAGCAACTCTTATACTTGAATCATAATTTATTAATTCTTTGAAAAAAACAACAGCTTTATTGTATTTTTTTTGTGCCCGGTAAATTTTAGCTAATCTAAAAAGACCAATACTATTTTTCTCTAATTTTAAAGATTTTTTATAAGCAGCGATGGCCGGCTTAAGGTGCCCTAGCTCTTCATTTATTAAGCCTAAATACAGATAATCAACCCAACTTTTATTAACCGCCCCATCTAACTTCTGGTAGGCTTTTTTATCTTCTCCTGTTAAATAAAAAAGTTTTGCCAGATATCCTAAAATATAACGGTTGTTTTGATTTTTAGAACTTTTAAGTATTTCTATGGCTTTTTTATATTGAAAAGATTTTTTAAAAATAGTAGCAGTATCAAGGTAAGTTTCTGTCTGATTAAGTTTATCTTGTGATAAAACTGTTATCGGGAAGATAAGAATAGATATTAGTACTATTACAGTTTTTGAAAAAAAAATTATCTTCGTGTTCGGCCAACCACGGGAATTTTCCATTTTTTACTTAAATCTAAAAATTTTTCTTTATTTAAAATTATAGTTTTATCTTTTTCTAAAACTAAACAAGCCGCCCGAATCTTTTTGAGCAACTTTAAGGTTGAAATACCAACAACTGGAACATCAAAACGTAAATCCTGGGCTTCTTTGGCAAACTTTAATACCACTGCCCCTGAACCTGCTATCTTTGCACCTCTTTTTATGGTATTATCTGTTCCTTCCAGAGATTCTATAGCAACTACTGCATTATTCTTTACCACTAAAGTTTGTCCGATATCAATTTCAACAAATTTGGATATTTTATCTATTCCAAATTCAATATTTTTTTTAGTTGAATCGGATAAATTTAGGCCATTCATCAAGCCTTCTTTTGCTAAATCATCCTCTAGGTAAAGAGTAGAGTCTAGAAAGTTTATTCCCTCATTTTCTAGATAATTAATTATCACCTTAAAGATTTTATGCGGACAAAAATTTGTTTTTCTTCTAATTATTTTTTTTAGCTCATCATCCCAATTCTTTTCTCTAAAGATATTTAAAGGACTAATTTGGCCCACCATTATCCAATTTTCAATTTTTTGATTTTTTATTGCTTCTCTTAAATCTGCTAATTTACCAACCCTTATCCACTGGCAACTATCGACATATTTGCAAAATTTAGAAGAAGTTTCCCCCTTAAAGCAAACTCCTGTTATTTTTGTAAAATTTTTTCTTTCAGAAATTCTTTTTGCCAAAAGTAAAGGAAGGTTTTTACTTCCAGCGATAATGCCTATTTGCATATAAATACCTTACAGATAGATCAAACTATTAAATAAACTAGGCTTATCTATCCTATCTTTTACCTATGCCTCGTTTTGAGCTTGATATAAAATCAAGTAAAATTTTTACTTGATCAATAGAACCAATTGTTTCATCTGTGATTTTTTTTGCTTCATCAAAAGGGTGGTCGCTAAAGAAAAGTATCTTAAATGCCTTTCTTAAATCTTTTATTACCGAAGAAGAAAATTCTTTCCGCTTTAGGCCAATTGAATTTAGAGCTCTAACAATTGCTGGATGGCCATCACACATCGAATAGGGAGGAACATCTTGAACAACTTTAGAACATCCCCCGACTATAGAATAATTTCCTAATCGACAAAACTGATGAATAGCCACCAGGCCACCCACCACAACATTATTGCCTACATCCACATAACCGGCCAAGGTAGCTCCATTGGCTAAAACATTTTCATCTCCAATAATACAATCATGGGCTATATGAGAATAAGCCATAATTAAGTTATTATTGCCGATTATAGTTTTAGCATCTTTTTCAGTTCCAGGATTAATAGTAACAAATTCTCTAATTTTGTTATTATCTCCTACCACTAAATAGCTCCTCTCCCCTTTATATTTTAGATCTTGAGGAATACTACCGACAACGGCCTGAGAAAAAATATGACAGTTACAACCTACCTTAGTATCTCCTAAAACTTGCGCAAACGGTTCAATAATTGTCCCTTGGCCGATTTCAGCATCCTTAGATATGATTGCATAAGGACCAATCCTTACTCCTTCTGCTATTTTTGCCGAAGAATCTACTATAGCTCTAGAATCAATTTTCTGTTCCATTTTGCTTAATTTTTTTTCTTCTTATCAGTGTTAATCTGTTATTTATCTGTGTCTATCTGTGCTTCAAACTAATGAAAACATAAGCTCAGCTTCAGCTACTACCTTACCAGCCACTTTAGCCTTAGCTTCTACCTTACCAGTTCTGCTGCGGATTTTTTTTGTCCATACTTCCATTACCAATTGGTCTCCAGGTAAAACAGTCTTTCTAAATTTTACTTTATCAGCTGCCATAAAATAAGCTAACTTTCCTCGATGCTCCGGACAAGCAAGCATGAGTACACCGCCCACTTGGGCCATAGCTTCAACCAAAAGTACCCCCGGCATAACTGGCTTCTCAGGAAAATGCCCTTGGAAAAAGTATTCATTCATGGTAACACTTTTAATCCCCACAGCTCTCCTGCCCTTATCTAGCTCAGCTATTTTATCTACTAAAAGGAAAGGGTAACGATGAGGAAGTATTTTCATTATCTCTTCGGTCCCAAGTTCTGTTTTTTCTGGGACATATCCAGATCTCGATTGAACCCCAGCATTATTTATCTTTTGCTTGTGCCTGCATAACTTTTGAAGCAACTTCATGTTTAAAGAATGCCCGCTTCTTACTGCAATAACATGAGCTTTAATCGGCCCAGCCAGATAAAGATCACCTACCAAATCTAATATTTTATGCTTTATGAATTCATCAGGGAATCTTAACTGGTTATCTATAACCCCCTGGTCTGAAACAACCAAAGTATTTTTGTAATCTGCTCCCTTGCCCAAACCTATTTTAAGCAAATTATCTACTTCATTTTGGAGACAAAATGTTCTAGCTTGGTAAAGATTATCTAAACTGCCTTCATTTAAAGTTATATCAGTAAAACCAGAACCAATTTTTGAATTTTTATAGTCAAGGCCGTAAGAAATACGAAATTCTTGGGAAGGCAAAAGTACAATTGAACTATCACCTTCTTCCAACCATAAGGGTTCTTTAATTGCCAAGATATCTCTGCTACCTTCTTGTTGGACCAAACCTACTTCTTTTATTTTCTCTACAAACTCCTTAGCGCTTCCGTCTAGTCCCGGTATCTCACTGCCCCATATATTAATTTGGATATTATCAACACCTAAAAGCGCCAGGGAAGCCATAAGATGCTCTATAGTTTGAATATAATTATCTCCTGATCCAATAGAAGTTCGACGGGGAAATTTATTAAAATCGCTAATTGAATTAAAATCTCCTTTAATTAAACTAGGTGGATCAGCGTCTTGTTTGATAAATACAATCCCGGTACCCACCGGTGCGGGCAAAAATTCAAGCTTTGCAACTTCTCCGGTATGGAGCCCTTTGCCTTCCAAGCAAAATTTATTTTTGATAGTTTTTTGTTTACTCATTTTCTTTGCTCTCTTCTAATGATTTTATTTTATTCTCTAGCTCTTTAACTTTCTTAGTAAGCTCAGGCAGCCTTTGAATACAGGCATTAATTTTAGCAGCCTGTCGATGAGGCTTTGCCGGATAGCCTGAAACTTTAGTTTTAGCAGCAACAGACTTAGTCACCCCGGCCTGAGCCGCAACGATAGCCTTTTTGCCAATTTTAATATGACCCACAATACCGGCCTGGCCGGCTAAAATAGCACTATCCTCTATAACTGTGCTCCCTGATATACCTACTTGAGCTATAATAACGCAATCTTTGCCGACTACAACATTATGAGCAATCTGGACTAAATTATCAATTTTTGTACCTTCACCAATAATTGTTTTATCAAAGCGAGCCCGATCAATAGTAACATTAGCCCCAATCTCAACATTATCTTCAATTTTAACTATTCCAACTTGGGGAATTTTTTTTCTGGAGCCATCACTAAGCTCAAAACCAAAGCCATCACTGCCAATAACTGTTCCCGAATGGACTATCACATTATTGCCAATCTCTGTTTTTTCTCGAATAGTAGTATTTGGATAGATCAAACATTTTTTTCCAATCTTTGCTTTATGGCCAATAAAACAACCGCCATAGATGATTGAACCTTCTGCCACCTCTGCCCCTTCTTCGATAAAAGTAAAAGGACCTACAGAAACAGAAGGTGCTATCTTTGCTCCTTTGTCTATAATTGAATCTGAACTTATTCCTTGAGGGTGCCTACGGCTTTGGCCCACAACTAAATCAACTACCTTCGCAAAAGCAACGGATGGATTATCAGTTTTAATCAACGGCCGAGACGAAGAAACATCCCGTGAAGTAATAATAGCAGCAGCTTCAGTAGAGTCTAATAAAGAAGAATATCTAGGGTTAGCTAAAAAAGTTATATCACCCGGCCCAGCTTCTTTTATCCCTGATATGCCGGTAATAACAATTTCTGGATCACCCGAAAGCTCTCCCCCTACTGTTTCACTTATCTCTGAAAGCTTATAATTCATCTATTTTTAACAGTTTTGATTAGCTTAATTTGTAAAAATTAGCTACTTTATCTATATTTCTTATTAATAATTTTAAGAATTTTGTTGGTTAAATCTTTGCTTTTTGCCCCGTATAAAACGCTATTACCATTAACAATCAAATCGTAGTTATTTTTTTTCGCATAATCTTCAACTGTCTGCTCAATATCAGCTATAATATCTTTCATCATCTCATCTCTTTCTTTTTTAATATCTGTAAGCTCTTTTTGGCGCATATCTCTATATTCTTGCATTTTTTTCTGCAATTTAGCTTCTTCTGCTTTTTTCTTGCCTTCTTTTAATACTTCTAACTTACTTTGTATATTTTGTATCTCTTTTTCTTTTGCTTCTAACCCTTCTTTAACTTTTTCTTTTTTTTCTTCTAGCTGTTTATCCTGTTCTTTTGTTCTTTGATATTCGTTGAAAACTTCAATTGTATTAACATAGCCAATATTCAAATCTTTAGCAAAACCACAGACACTAAAACTAAGAACAACTACTGCCGCTACAATAATCCCCAAAAACTTTCTCATCGCAAACCTCCATTAATTAACTTATTAATAAAATAATCTTTAGGGCAGGGCATGCCCTGCCCCTACTCCATTCTTATTCATTCGTATATTCGTAATTGATTCGTACATTCGTTGATTAACCTTTATCCCTAGAAGCCTCTACTTACGCTAAAATGGAATCTTCCTTCTTTACCATCCTCACCCGGTTCTTCATCAAGCGGCCAGCCATAATCAACACTTACTGGGCCAATTGGAGTTTTAACTCTCAAACCGATACCTATGCTAGAATAAAATGCTTCCCTCTCTTCTCCGTCTTCAGTTTTTTCGGTTTGAAAAAAGTCGCTATTTTTTGCCCAGACATTACCAACATCATAAAAGGTGGCAACTTTTAAAAAATCAGCTAGGGGATAAGTATATTCAATATTAGCCACAAATAAAGCTTCCCCGCCCAGTGGGTCATCGTTACTGTCTATAGGACCAACCTTTCTTTCATGATAACCTCTGATAGTGGAAGCACCGCCGGCAAAAAATCTTTCATAAATTGGAACATCATCTGTATCAGAAAAGGGGTCGGCAAACCCAACCCTAAACCGAGTCTCAACTACTGAATCATTAAAGGTTGGAAAATAAAGGCTTAATCTACTATTATATTTGGTAAAATCTTTATCTCCGCCTAAAAAGCTTCCGGTTAACTGAGCAGAGTTAGAAAAATAAATACCTGTCCGCGGTGAAAAAACATTATCTCTACTGTCATAAGTCAAAGAAAATTCAACGCTACTTAAATTATTACTGCCATCTTCATCTTGTATAGACTCACTGGCATCTTCGGTATCGCTAATATCTACATTATCAAATCGATAAGCAACTCGTCCGCTAAAATCATCGGTAAATCTTCTTCCTAAACGCAACGCGCCGCCGGTTATATCTTCAGAATAAGCATAACCTACATCATCATCCTGGTCGTGGCCTTTTTTGTAGGCATCAAAACCAAAGGATACCGGCTTGTCAAAAATCCAAGGATTAGTAAAACTTAACTGGTAACGGCTGGTAAGTGTTCCCAAACTAGCCTTTAAACTCAAATCTTGGCCGGCACCGGTAAAAGTCTGCCAATTTTGATAGTCAAAGTTTCTCTGGCGCAGCTCAACAAACCCAATAAATTCTTCAATGGAGCTATATCCTCCTCCGAAACTAAAATAACCAGTTTTTGCTTCGGTTACATCTACGACTAAATTTACCTTATCCTCTTCTGAACCGGGTTCAGTTTTAAATCTTATATCTTCAAAGAATCCTAAGTTTTCTAAATCCTGTTTACTTTCTCGCATCTTTTTACCATCAAACTTTTGGCCCGGATAAACTTTCAACTCCCTTCTTATAACTTCACCTTTTGTTTTCTCGTTGCCTTTTATCTGGATGTCTTCGACATAAGCAATATGGCTTTCAGTTATCTGATAGGTTACATCAATCTTTTTTGTATCCGGATTTAAAACGCTAACTGGTTCGGCTTGAGCAAAAATATAACCATTGTCTACATACAACTGCCTAATTTGAGACGATCCTTGATAGACTGCTTCCTTACTAAAAACATCTCCTTTTGAAATTGTTAATTTTTTGCGAATTTTAGCAGCATCAAACTCTTCATTGCCGGAAATATTAATTTGTCCTATGTGATATTTTTTTCCTTCGTTTATTACTAATTTTATATAAACACCTTTTTTTTCAAAATCGACTTCCGAATCAACAGATACATCGGTAAACCCATTATGTTGATAAAAACCTTTTATCCTTTTCAAATCATCTTTAAACACATCCTCTTTAAATATTCCTTTATTAAACAACCAGGCTTTGCGTGTTTTCATCAACTTTTTAATTCGATTGTCAGAAAAACTCTTATTTCCTTCAATCTTAACAGATCTGACCTTAACTATGCCTTTTTCGACTATAGTAAACTTTATATCAACTTTTTGGTCTTGAACAGGTATTAATTTATAGTTTATTACCGCTTGAGAAAAACCCTTTTTATCGTAAAGATCTTCTATTTTTTTAACTGCTTGTTTAAGCCGATATTCATCAACAAAGTTACCTTTACTTAACCCGCTTTCATCAATAATTTGTTTTTTTCTAATATATCTTTGTCCTTCAACGATTATTTCATTTATTACCTGTTTTTCTTTTACTTGAAAAATCAATACTATCCCTTCATCTTCATCGTCCTTTTTAGTTTCTGTAGATACTTCTTGAAAAAATCCAGTCTGGTAAAGGTTTTTAATATCTTCATTAACTATATTTTCATTAAAAGGCTGCCCAGCTTTGATTTTGAGTTCAGAAATTATTTTGGAGTCACTAACTAAATCATTACCTTCTATCTGAATTTGAGAAATTACATCTTGGGCATAGCCGGATAGAGAGATGATTAACAGGCCTAGAAAAACGAAAGAAAAAACTATTTTTCTCATAAAAAATATTATAGACAGTTTATTTTTCAAAGTCAAACCCTCCTTTTATTTTGCCAGGTCAGCAAACCTCATATATTCTTTTAAAAATGCTAAACTTATAGTTCCTACCGGTCCATTTCTTTGTTTTGCAATAATTGCTTCAGCTATACCTTTATTTTCTTCATTAGGTTGATAGTACTCTTCGCGAAAAAGAAGTACTACTAAATCAGCATCTTGTTCTATAGCCCCTGATTCACGTAAATCAGAAAGTTTAGGTTTGTGGCCTTCTCTAGACTCCACAGCTCGAGAAAGCTGGCTTACCGCAATTAAAGGAACATTTAACTCTTTGGCTAAAGCCTTCAAGCCTTGTGATATTTTTGATATTTCCTGTTGACGGCTCTCAGTCCTGCCGGCTCCTCTAATTAACTGGAGATAATCAACTAATATAAGTTGTATGTCGTGGTGGGCTTTGAGTCTTCTTGCTTTGGCTCTTATTTCAAAAATATTCATCGCCGGGGTATCATCAATATAAATTGGAGCCTCAGATAATTTACCCGCTGCAGCAGTTAAGCTAGGCCATTCTGAAGGAGAAAGAAAACCAGTTCTTACTCTATTTACCTCTACCTTAGCTTCTGCACACAAAAAACGTTGCATAAGCTGTTCTTTTGACATCTCTAAACTAAAAATACCTACTGGAATTTTCTTGTTAATAGCAACATGGCCGGTAATAGAAGTCACCAAAGCACTTTTACCCATGGAAGGGCGGCCGGCAACAATAATTAAATCACCTTTTTGAAAGCCAGCAGTCTTTAAATCAAAATCCTTAAATCCAGTAGGAACACCTGTTACATGAGATTTTTTATGATAAAGTGATTCAATCAACTCAATACCGTCTTTAATAATATCTTTTATATGGACATAGCCACCTTCAACTCGACGGTCACTAATATCAAAGATTAATTTCTCAGCTTTATCTAACAAAGCGCTTGTCTCTTCTTGGCCTTTATAACTTAAAGAGATAATTTCTGAAGAATTCTCAATTAAAGCTCGCAAAATTCCTTTTTCTTTAACAATCCGCGCATAGTTTGAAGCATTTGCTGAAGAAGGTACAAAATCAGCCAAAGCAGTAAGTTGAGCGGTTCCGCCAACTTTCTCTAAAAGATTTTTTTTACGCAAGTTTTCAGCAACGGTAAGAATATCTATTTTGATCCGCTTATCATAAAGCTCAATAATTGTTTCAAAAATAATCTTATGTTCTCTTTTGTAAAAAAAAGCAGAATCAGTTATCTCTACAATTTCAGAGATAACCTTTTCATTTAAAAGCATAGAACCCAATACGGCCATTTCTGCTTCGATATTCTGAGGAGGAATTTTATTTATGCTTTGAGTGGGGTTTTTTAAGTCCATAAACTTTCTTATTTCCTAACAACCCATAATCGTAGGCTGGCTTCTAGGTCTTTATCTATTTTTACAGGAAGCTTGTAAACACCTAACTTATTAATAGGTTCTTGCAAGGACAGCTTTCCTTTGGGTAGTTCTATTTCTTCTTTTTCTTTTAAAAGTTTTATGATTTGTGCTTCGCCGATATTACCATAAAGATAATCATCTTCTTTTGCTTCTGTAGCAACTGTCAAAGATAAACCATCGAGTTTGTCTTTTAAGGCAACTAAACTCTGTTTTTGCTTTTCTTCTTTTTTGTTTCTTTCCTTTTTTAACTGATCAACTTTTTTTAAATTTGCTTTTGTAGCCGGCAAGGCTAACTTGTTAGGAATAAGATAGTTACGGCCATAGCCATCTTTGACTTCCACCAAATCCCCTTCTTTGCCTAATTTTTCCATATTATTATCTAAAAGGATAACTTTCATTAGACCCGACCCCCCTTACTTAACTACATAAGGTACCAAATTCAAGAATCTTGCTCTTTGGACCTCTTTAGTTAGCTTACGTTGATGTTTTGCACAAACTCCTGTAATTCGGCGAGATTTTATTTTACCGCGATTAGTAAGATATCTTTTTATCAAATCTACATCTTTATAATCAATCTCTAATCCTTTTTTACAAAATATACAATTTTTTTTAAAACGAGTTATCTTTTGTCTATTTTTTTTACTTTTTTTAGCCATATTATATCGCTTCTCCTAAATTATTATCCTCATCTTCTAAATTAACTACCTTTTCAGTATCTTTTTTTTCTGGTTCGCGTTGATTTTGAGAGCCTCCTTGTGGCATAAATTGTATATTAGTTGCCACCACCTCAATAACATTTCTTTTCTGGCCTTGTTGATTTTCCCAGCTGCGAAACTGCAATCTTCCTTCAACCAAAACTAGCCTTCCCTTTTGAAGATATTGGTTGGAGACCTCCGCCATTTGGCCCCAGACAACAACATTTACAAAGCAAGTATCTTTTTGACTTTGACCATCTTTAGACTTATAAACCCGATTAACTGCCAATCCAAGAGTTGCAACCGGAGTTCCTCCGGGAGTATAACGTAACTCAGGATCTCTGGTTAGATTACCTAATAAAAATACCTTATTTAAACTCGCCATCTTTTATCCCCCTTATTTAACTACAAGTAAATCTCCGAATATACGAATTAATTACGAATTTACAAATTTTTCTATATTTTTATTCGTATATTCGTAAAGATTAGTAAATTCGTTGATAATAATTATTTAGCTTGTGCTTTCTCCTGTCCTATCTTAATCTTATCACTCTCTTTATTCAAAATAAGGCTTCTTAAAATACTTTCTTCAAGCTTTATAGTTTCTTTTAAATCATCAAGGTTTTCTGTCGATAAAATAAACTCGATCAACCAATAAGAACCCTTATAATATTTCGTCCGCTGAGCTCCTTTGCTTCTTAAAAAATAATGAAAATCTCTTAAGCTCCGCCATACAACAGATTTTTTTACCTGTCCTTTTAGTTCTTTAATTTTTTCCCCAATACTACCGGCAATCTTTTCTCGATCCGGCTCTGGTAAGTCAGGCCGTAAAATAAGCATACATTCATAATTACGCTCCATATTTTCCTCCCATTGAAAATGAAATTATTTAGCGAATACCTTTATCGTCTTTTCTTTCTTTTCCTTAAACCAATCCAATGAAACTTCTACTGCCTTTGTGAGAACTTCTCTAAGTTGTTTTTTTTCTTCGCCTGAAAAATTAGATAAAACATATTCAGTAAGAGGCAACTGAAGCTGCCCCCTTCTAAGAGCTGGCCTACCGATCCCAACTTTTAGACGATTGATATCTTTTGTTCCCAAAATATCAATAATCGAGGCTATACCTCTATGGCCTCCTGAAGAACCACTTTTTTTAATTCGTAAAGTTCCAAAATCTAGGTCAGCATCATCGTAAACAACTAATAAATTTTGAACTGGAACTTTATATTTCGCTAAAACTCTATTTAGACAAAAACCAGAATTATTCATATAGGTTTTAGGCTTAACCAACAAAAAATAATCTGAATCTATTCTTAGTTCACCTAACCAGGCTCTTTGACGGATAGTTCTCTTTAATTTTACTTTATATCTATAAGCCAGTTGGTCAACTACTTTAAAACCTATATTATGTCTATTTTCAGAATAGTTTTTCCCTGGATTACCTAAACCAACTATAACCTTCAATTTTAACAGAACTTCCTTTTCAAACTTTACTCTTTAGCTTCTTTTTTTCCACCTTCTTCTTTTGATTCTTTTTGGGGCTGTTTGCCTTCTCCTTCACCCTCTCCTTCAGCTTCTTCTTTCTTTTCTTTTATAACTTCAGGTTCTGTAGGTGCTTCTTCAACTAGCTCTTCTTCTTCCTCTTCTTCTTCTTTCTTAACCACCAATGTTGCAACAGTAGATTCAGGCTCAGTTATAATTGTAATATCAGCAGGAGGCCTAAGGTCAGCAACATGAAGCGAATGGCCAATCTCAAGATTAGATATATCGACTTCAATATCTTCGGGGATACTTAAAGGAAGGCCTTCTACCTCTATCTCTCTTAATATTTGCTCAAGCACAGCACCTTCTTCTTTTCCCTTGGCTTCTCCTTTTAAAACAACTGGAATATGAACAGTAATTTTTTCTTTCAATGACACCTTGAGCAAATCCAGATGAATCACTTCATCTGTCAAGGGGTGATATTGAACATCTTTAACTAATACCGGAATAGATTCTTTTTTCTTCTGATCATCGATAGATAGATTTATAACTGTACTTTCAGAAAAATGTATATCTCTTAAGGCCTTAAACCCTTCAGGAGATATGCTTATAGCCGTATTTAAATCCTTCCCGTAAATTACGGCTGGAGTAACACCTTCTGCCCTCAATTTTTTAACAGCTTGTTTGCCTTTATCTGTACGCTTTTTTACTTTTATATTTACCTTCTCCATCCTTTCATCCTCCTGTTAAGTCAAAAAGCCCACTTATTGACTTTTCAAAATGTATTCTTTTTATAGCTTCGGCAAAAAGACTATCTAAAGAAACTACTTTTATCTTTTCTTTAGCTTTCTCTTTGGTCAAAGGTATCGAATCCGTTATTGCTAAGGTATCTATTGCTGAATCTTGCAACTTATCAACTGCGTTATTAGACAAAATTCCATGGCTTATAGCTGCAAAAATATTTTTTGCTCCTTGCTTCTTTAATGCAGCTGCTCCGTTGACTAATGAAGAACCGGTTGCAATTATGTCATCTACCAATAATACATTTTTATCTTTCACGTCACCTAAAATATGCATCACTTCTGTTGATTCCGGAGATTTTCTTCTTTTATCAACTATAGCTAAATCCGCGCCAAAACGCTTAGCATAGGCTCTCGCCATCTTAATTCCGCCAACATCCGGAGAAACAATCACTAAATCTTCTATCTTATTCTTTTTAAAATATTCAAAAAAAACATTAATTGCATATAAATGATCTAGAGGAATATCAAAAAAACCTTGTATCTGGCCAGCATGTAAGTCTAAGGTTAACACCCTATTAGCACCAGAACTAGCTAAAATGTTAGCAACTAGCTTGGCCGTTATCGGTACTCTCGGTCTATCTTTTCTATCTTGACGAGCATAACCAAAGTAAGGTATAACTGCTGTTATTCTTTGGGCTGAAGCGCGCCTGGCCGCATCAAGCATAACCAGTAACTCTACCAAATTTTCATTAACCGGCGGACAAGTAGATTGAATTAAAAATACATCTTTACCGCGCACATTCTCTTTTAACTGAACCTTTACTTCTCCATCACTAAAACGTGATGTTTCTATTCCGCCTGAATCTGTGCCAAGATTTTTACAAATTTTTTCAGCCAAAGGACGATTAGAATTACCACTAAAAACTACTAACTTATCCATTCTTACTCCTTGCTTGAATCCAGACGCTGAGCTGGAACTCCCACCACAATTTGGTCTTCCCCTACATTTTTAGTAACCACAGATCCAGCCCCGGTTTTTGCTTTTTTCCCTACCGTTACCGGAGCCACCAAAACCGTATCACAACCGATAAATGAACCTTCTTTAATGTAGGTTTTGTGCTTATTTTTGCCGTCGTAGTTAGCAATAACAGTACCAGCCCCAATATTTACATTATCAGAGAGTTGAGCATCCCCTAGATATCCAAAATGTTTAGCTGTAACTCCCTTACCTAACTGAGAGCGGTTGATTTCTAAAAAATTACCTACTTTAACATTATTCTTAATTCGTGATCCCTTTCGGATATGGACAAAGGGGCCAATCGAACAATTGCTGCCAATTATAACATCTTTCTCAATAAAGGTAAAGGGATAAATCGTAGTGTTTTTGCTTATCTTTGCCGATTCTTGAACTAGAGTTGTACTAGGATTAACTATTATCACTCCTTTTTTGGTTAATTTAGCCAAAATCCTAGTTCTAATTGCTTCTTCAGCAAACTGAAGCTCAAAAAGATTATTTATTCCTGCCACTTCCGACGAATCATCAATCAAGTAAGATCTTATTTTCTTATTCTGTTTAAACAAGATTTTTACTATATCAGTTAAAAAATATTCCCTTTTAACTTTATTTTTCTTAATTTTACCGGCATTGTGAGTTAATTCTTTTTTTAAAAAATAATAGGTGCCGCTATTTACTTCAGTTCTATTTAGGGGCTTGATCTTGTCAGCTTTAGAAATTTTTTCTTTTATCGCCTGCACCCTGCCTTTGTCATCATATATAATTGTTCCTAATTGATTTTTTTTATCGGTAACTGAAGTAAGAATAGCGCAAGCTAAATTATTCTTTCTTGAATAAGATATAAATTTAGATAGTGTAGTAGAACGAATCAGAGGATTATCTCCACAAGTGACTAAAACCTCCTGGTGTTTTACTTTGGCTAAAGCAACCTTAACAGCATCAGCTGTACCCAACATTTTAGTCTGGTTAACAAATTTTATTTTTTTCGCTAAATTCTTAAACTGAGTAGCAGCAATAGCCTCTACTTGATTTTTAACTAAATCATTTTTATATCCGACAACTATGATTATTTGCTTGATGCTTTTTATTTTAGAAAGCTGTTTGAGAACATAATAAATAAGTGGCTGCCCACAGACCTCCTGCAAAACTTTCGGCAAAGAACTTTTCATTCTCTTGCCTTTACCTGCCGCTAATATAATTGCTGTAGTTTTATTCATTTTCTATTTTCGATTCTCTATTAAAAATTTGCAGAGCAAATTTTTAATTGCCC
>JAWOBO010000098.1:0-3078 GCA_046484225.1 Candidatus Omnitrophota bacterium
AAGTCTAAAAACACTAACTTAGAACTCATAACTTAGATTATATCACTTTTTTGTTGGTACGCAAAAAATAGCTCAGAAAGGAAAGGTTTTATATTAGGCCCTTCGACTCGGCCTTACGGCCTCGCTCAGGGCAAAATAAAAACAACCCCACGGATTATCCATGGGGTTGTTTTTATTTTGGTTGCGGGGAGAGGATTTGAACCTCTGACCTTCAGGTTATGAGCCTGACGAGCTACCTGGCTGCTCCACCCCGCGAATAATTTAAAATTCGAAATTCGAATTTCGGAATTCGAATTTGCCACTCATTGTACAAGTTTATTCTTCTATGTCAACCACTATCTCATCTTCCCGGGCCACACCTAACTTCTCCCGGGCTATTTTTTCATAAAAATAAGAGTTTTCTTTCAATTTTTTATTTTTAGCTTCATAATCTATAATCTCTTTTTTTAAGTTGTCAATTTTTTTGATTAATTTTTTATTCTCTTTTTTTAGATTTTTTAGTTTGGAGTAGTCAGGAAAATAAATTACCATCCCCAGAACAAATACTGCTACTGCTAGAAACAATATTTTTAAAAGTTTAGCGCGCTTTATATTTAAAAGTTTTCCCGCCATACACAGCTCTTTTACCTAGCTCTTCTTCTATTCTTAAAAGTTCATTATATTTAGCAACTCTATCAGTTCGAGATAAAGATCCCGTCTTAATCTGGCCAGCTGACGTTCCTACCGCTAGCTGAGATATGGTAGTATCTTCAGTTTCGCCGGAACGATGTGATATAACAGCAGTATATCCAGCCGCATGAGCCATATCAATTGCTTCTATAGTTTCAGTTAAAGTCCCGATTTGATTAACTTTAATTAAAATTGAATTAGCAATGCTTTGGTCAATGCCCCTCTTTAACCTCTCAGTATTAGTTACAAATAGATCATCTCCAACAAGTTGTATCTTTTTAGCTAATTCTCTGGTAAGCTTAAGCCAACCTTGCCAATCTTCTTCGTATAGGCCATCTTCTAAAGATACAATAGGATATTTATCGCAAATCTTGGCATAAAAATCAACCATGTAATTTACATCTCTAATCTTGCCTTCAAAAAGATATTTTCCTTTTTTGTAAAATGAACTAGCAGCTGAATCAAGCGCTAAATAAACTTGACGGCCGGGAATATAGCCGGCTTCATCTATTGCTTTTAATATAAGCTTTAGAGCCTGTTCGTTACTTTTTAGTTTCGGAGCAAATCCGCCTTCATCCCCTACAGAGGTAGAAAGCTTTTTCGATTTCAATATTGATTTGAGTTTTTGAAATATTTCACAAGCTGCCTGTAAAGACTTTTTAAAAGAGTTAAAACCAGCCGGAGCAATCATAAATTCTTGAATGTCTAAATTATTATCTGCATGCATTCCTCCGTTTACAATATTCATCAAAGGCAAAGGTAAGATTTTTGCTTTTGTTTTACCTAAATATCTATAGAAAGGCTCACCTTCTGACTCCGCTGCCGCTTTGGCTACAGCTAAAGACACTCCTAAGATTGCATTAGCACCTAATTTTCCTTTATTTGGAGTACCGTCAAGATTAATAAGAAATTTATCAATTTTTCTGTAGTCAGGAGCTTTACCCTTAATTTTTGGTGCTATCTTTTGATTAACATTTCTAACCGCTTTTTGAACGCCTTTGCCAAAAAACCTCTTTTTCTTTTTATCCCGCAACTCTAGGGCTTCAAACTCACCAGTTGAAGCACCTGAGGGGACAGCTGCCCTGGCTAAAGTTCCTTTGCTCAATAAAACATCTACTTCTACGGTAGGATTACCGCGAGAATCAATAATCTCTCTTGCTTTAACAGATTTAATTTTTTCCATTGTCTTCTCCTTTTCTGTTTTTTTGGCGTTGATAAAAGGCTGATATTTTTGTCTCAGCCATAATATGGCCTCGGATTAATTTCATAAGTTCAGACTTTGTAAGTCCATCTTTAGCTGTAATATTTTTATCTAAAGCATATAGTTTAAATGAGTATTTATGAGCTGATCCCGGAGGAGGACATGGGCCACCATAACCTATTTGGCCAAAATCATTTTTACCTTGTTCTGCTCCTAAAGAATTAAGCTTTTTACTACTAATATTTTCTTTGATACCTTCTGTATCAGCGGGCAAATTGTAAACAACCCAATGAACCCAAATATTGACAGGAGCATCCGGATCATCAACAACTAAAGCAAGACTTTTAGTGCCTTTTGGTAAATCATCCCAGATTAAAGGCGGTGAATAGTTCTTTCCGTCACAAGTGTAACGGCACGGCAGATAATCACCTTTTTCAAACACCTCACTTTTTAAATTTAAGGCCAACAAATTGATTGAACAAAAGATTAACACTGTCAATAGTGTTAGAAAACGCACAACTCTCCTCCTCAACAACTAAGCATCTATTTTCTTTTTAAAAATATTATTTAATTTACTTTTATCAACAGTAAGAGCAAAACGAATAAAACCTTCCCCATACTTACCAAAGCCTACCCCAGGAGTAGCAACTATCTTTTCTTCTTCTATTAAATATCTACTAAAATCCAAAGAAGATTTAAATGAAGCCGGAATCTTTGCCCAAACATAAAAGGTAGAATCAGCATAAAACTTTTTAAATCCTACTTTTTTTAAAGCCTCCAGCAAATATTTTCTTCTTTGGCTAAATATTTTTCTCAGATTAGTTACATAAGCTGTATCTTTATCTAAAGCTGTAATAGCTGCATCCTGAACAGCTCCGAAAATTCCTGAATCTACATTTGATTTAACTTTTGCTAAAATATTTACGGCATCAGGACTACCACAAATCCAACCAATTCTGAATCCTGTCATACAAAATGTCTTAGAAAGCGAATGAAATTCCAACGCTACTTTCTTGGCACCTTTTATCTGCAATATACTTAAAGGTTTTTTGTCATAATAAATTTCAGAATAAGCATTATCCCAAACAAGCAATATTTTATTTTTTATACAAAACTTTACCACTTTCTCCATAAAAGATTTTGGTGCAGAAACAGTTGTAGGGTTATTTGGATAGTTAAGATAGATAATCTTTGCCCTTTTCTTTACT
>JAWOBO010000057.1:0-8166 GCA_046484225.1 Candidatus Omnitrophota bacterium
AAAAAGTTAGCTCAGAGAGAGGATTTAAAGGGTAAATTTATTTTTGTTGAAGGTAGTGGAATTGAACTAATGCAACTTGCTACCCAAGGTTCTGATCTTTGGGTGAGCATGCCTCGCTCAACGCGAGAAGCTTGTGGGACTTCGGACAATAGAGCTGCATTTGGTGGCCATCTTAATATTGCAACTTATACGGGTGGGCCGGCTGAATACATCGAAAACGATGTAAACGGTTGGGTAATGGATGTATTTGCAGATACCGAATATTCTTTTGACGATTTAGTATCTTTATTGGACCTCTTTGGCCCAGGTAAAGATGCAGTGATTGAAACTTTTCGCAGCCGAGCTCAAAGGATGCTTGCTCAATATCTAGAGCAAGCTTCACAATTATATTTTAAATATAGTGAAGAAAATGACCCGAGATGGTTGGAGATGATGCAGGCTGCTTATGAAATATCCCATCAGAAAATGCATATCTTGCGGATGGCTGGCCAATACAAGAAAGTATTTCAACAAATTCAAAGCGGCGAAGTATCCCTAGAACAAATTACTCAATTAGCGGCTGAATTAAAAGATATTAATATTGATGTTGCAGCTGATGGTAGCTCAGAAGCTAAAATTTATGAATTAATCAAAAAGAAAATACTTTATAGAGCGGATTTACAAATACCTAGGTTGGCAGAGATTTCCAAGGAATTAGAAAATAAACTTAAAGTAGCTGGCTTTACAGGAAAACTACCAATTTTACCATTTTATCTTGTCGATGAACTAAATTCTGGGGCTGTAGTTTGGGAAGATGAAAATGGTAACCCCTTATTGATATTTGATGAAAATTTATTTCTCGGTAGTTTTAATCAATTCTTTTCTAAAAGATTAGAAGGAATTCAGAGAACTAAAAAATGGGTAATTCAGCATGAGTTGCTTGCGGCTATGGGCGGGCTTAATCACAATCAGGTAAAAGAGTTACAAGATAAATTAGAATCAAAAGAAGACGCTTTTGATTTAATTGGAAAACTAGGAGGGGCTATTAATGATTTTTCTGCTACAGGAAAATCCGCTTTTGTTGGTTATAGCCGCGATATTTCTCAAGAAAAGGCTGATCAAAAGGCTCGAGATAATATTCAGGGTGAACCATTTTCCCCGCAAAAGCTGAAAGAAAAATTAACTCCTTTTATTGGCTTTGGCAAAGGAAAAATCCATTTTGGAAAAAGAGGCAAAAACAACCAAGAAATTCGTGAATTACTAATTAGAGCTTTAGATAATTTAGAGGATAAAAAGATGTGGTTTCAGCTATCAGCTGATTTTGGCAGATTTGCTAACTTCCTAAACCACCATATTTATATTGACCAAATTTTTTCTGATATTTTTAAAATTAAGGAGCAAGGTGAAGAAAATAATAATTTAACTAATGATTTTGTGGCTAAAATAATTCTTTTATTTGCAATAATTGTACATGAATCATATCATAATTCTCGAAACGAAGGAGAATTGTCAATTTTTACCGAAAACCTAGAAGCAGGCTTACGCGAACTAGAAGTGTATATTTTAGTTGATCAGGGTACAAGAAAATTGGTATCTAATTTTGTTGAGAAAACATTCGGAAAAAATTCTGATATTTGCAGAACTATAAGATCTTTATTTACATTGGCTGATAGTTTTGATAGAGAGGTGAACAAAGGTGCTTATGATTTTTACTACGAGGCAAGCAAAGAGGGTGTAGAATTTAAAAGGGGTGTTTTTACTGGTGAAGGCAGAGGAGCTTTTATAAATGATGTCTTCTTCCCCTCGCGAGGAGATAAAATTGTGCCTGAGGAAATAAAAAGTTTTTATAATTATTTACGGAAACAGAATAATATAGGTAATATAAGTCCTTATGAAGTTGGGTTTGCTGTATATAGCATCTGTGCAAACCTCAGCTTTTCAGGTTATAACCAAGATTTACGAGAAGAGTTAAAGAGAGAGTTGCAAGATGAGAAGATGTGGCCTACTTTGATGGAAAGCTACCGGGAAGAAAAAGAATTTGGCACAGCCGGGATCAGAGGCACTGCCTGGTTATCTAAAGATGAAAATGGAAAAATACAATTTTTACCCGGCCCTAACAGAATCAATCCAGACACAATTGGACGTTATAGTCTAGCCGTTGCTAAATATTATTATAAAAATCGTTGGCAAAACAAGGGCTTAGTTTTAGGTTTTGATGTTCGTAATGGTTCAGAATATTTAGCTAAGCTTACTTTAGATATTTTAGAAAAAAGGCAGATTAAAGTTTATTGTTTTAGCCAGCCTCGTCCAATCTCAGAAATAGCATCAGCTGTCTTAAATTATGGCGCTTGTGGCTATATTTATGTTACCGCCTCCCATAATCCAAAGACTGATACTGGTTTTAAAATCGGGAATCAATTAGGGGCTCAGTTATTTAAAAATCAACGGGCTGGAATTGTTAAGGAAATCGCGGCAACAGAGATGTTTGAATTGCAGCCACTATTAGATAATGGGGAAAATAATCATGCTTTTATAAGGCCTTCTCAGCAACAGATTGAAGGAGAATTTGACAGAAAATTTTATGAAAAAATAATTTCTAATCTTTTAATGCCTGACCAAAATAAAAGTTTAAAAGTATTGTATGACCCTTTATACGGTTCCGGTTCGGGTGTTTTATTCAATCTTCTAAAACAATTAGGTTATAATGTTGAATTGTATAGGCCACACGCAAATTTTAACGGAGATTTCCCTACTTTATTCGATGAAAAAAATGAACCGTTGAATCCAGATCCAGCCGAACCAGCAGTTTTAACTACAACTCTTAAGTATGCCACTGCACAGAATTTTGATGTAGTGATTGCTACTGACCCAGATGCTGACCGCTGTGGCATTGCTGTAAAAAATAAAGAAGGCAATTGGGAAGTATTACGCGCCAATGATCTCTGGGCTTTGCTTGTTTATATACGTATTTTGATTTTAGAAGAGTTAAATAAGAAAGACAAAATTCCTGGTAAATATAAAGGATTATTAGATGAAGGCTATGTTATTTTAACCTGGGTGACTTCTGATTTAATCGAAAAAATTGCTCGTTATTTTGGTTTTCATATTCAAAGGCCGGCGGTAGGTTTTAGTAAAATTGCTGAAATTGCTTTAGATGAAATAATTATCCCTAATCTTTTTTCGAATCATTCCTTATCAGTAGAAGAATTTGAAGGTAATTATAAACAGGAGTTAAATTTATTGGCAAGATATTTAAATTATGAAGATATCAAACAATTAAATGCGGCGATTGCAGAGGAAGCAAGTAGTTTACTTTTGGGAGGGTTTGAAGAGTCAAACGGAGTGTCATTGGGTGGCCATATTTTAGAAAAAGATGGATTATTAGCTGCTGTAGTTAGTTTAGAAATTTTTGAATACTTAAGATTAAAAAAATTAACTGCTTGGGATGGATTAGTCCAAATGTGGCGTGAATTTGGTTATCAAGCTTCAGTTAATATCCCGTTAAAATTTAGCGGCCCTACCGCAAAAATAGATAAGAATAAGGTAATGGCTCAAGCTGAAAGGTATTATGATGCGGTAAAAGATAATCAACTGGTTGTTTTAGGAGGAAAAGAAGTATGTGAGGCTCACCGCGGTAAAGATGTAGCTGGTTTTGAGGAAAAAGGATATAAATTTATTTTAAATGATGAGAGTTGGTTGGTAGTTAGGCCTTCAGGTACAGAAGCAAAAATCCGTTTTTATGGACAAAGTTTTACAAATCCAAAAGAGTTCGAAGGACGTAGCTATCAAGATTTTTTTGCAATTAAAAATTTAGAAGATCAAAAGTTAAATGATTTTGTTTTAGGCGTACAAGCACAAATTGAAAAAGAAATAAGCGGAGGGGAGGCACAACTTGAGTTTGCCAATAAAATTAATTTCCCTATTTTACTTTTTGATATTGATAATACTTTAGCGGCCAGAAAAGAGAATTTATCAAAAGAAATTGGCAAATTATTAAATTATTTTAAAGCAGCGGGGATGGTTATAGGGATAGTTACTGGTAATCCTCTAGACCAAAGATTACAAAAGAGAATCAAATCAATAGTATTAGATGAAAAGCTGATCATTGCTGCAAATGCAAGTACTCAAGTTTTTTATTTTGAAAAAGGAGTTGCTCGAGAACTGATAGATTACCGCAAAGGCTTTGAAGGTGAATCTAGAGAATTAACTATTCAGATTTTAGAAGAAATTATTGCAAAAATTATTAAAGGGGAATATGACCAAGAGTTATCAGAAAAATTATCTGCTGATGAACTAGATTTATTAAAAACTATCTATCAAAACAATCAACCTTTAGAGGTTGTGCCTACAGATCAATTAAATAAAAAGCAAAACTCATCTTTACGCCTAGAAAATAGATTGACCAGGCTTGCTTTAAAGTGTGAAGATTTTAAAACAAAGATGGACAAGGAAACCTCGGAGAAAATAAGAGCTGTAATTGCTGAAATTATCCGTCAAAAAATGCAGGAATATGAGCAAGTAGGAGGCTATGAAGTAAGAACAGAAGGTAGTACTACAATCGGAATTGGACCAGTGGGAGTAAGCAAGGCTGATGCTTTAAGTTTTATTTTTAAAAATTACAAAGCAATGCCGGAGCAGGTGGTTTATTTTGGTGATGAATTTAGCCCGGAAGGTAATGATTATCCAGTTGTTTCGATTTCTGGGATGCAGATATTTTCGGTAGGAGAAAAAAATAATCTTGCTCCAAATGTGAATTATTTAGGAAATGGGCCTCAAGCAACACTTAAAATTTTAGAAAAACTAAAAGAATATATTGACGAAAATGGAGTTGAAAAGGCAGAAGAATATTTTAAAAAGTTAAAAGAAAAAAACAACCCCTATCCTTTGCCGATACCATTTAAAGAGCAGGAAAAGGCAGAGAACAAGTTGGGAAGTATAAATATTTTAAAGATAAATTCAAAGAGTCAAAGCACTACTTATCTATCTGACACAAAAGCAATAAAAGAGTTTTGGCAAGGAAAGCAAAACAACATAGCTGTATTGCTTCAAACCCTAAAACAGCTAACAGATATTATTCCCAATGCACCACCTGTAGTTGATTTTATAATTACTACTGATCTATCTCAAACAAGCGAGAAAGTTGCAGCTTGTGACATTAATTCAAAAGAAGTTTTTATCCATCCCTACTTTTTCAAACTATCTGCAAATAAACAATTAGAAATTCTCTACCATGAATTGATCAGCCATATCTATAAAGGTATAAGAGATGAAGCTGAAGCAATGGATGATACCAGGCAATTTGTCGCGGCTCATCGGGATATATTTTTTAGCCAATATGAAAGCGCTTGCAATTTAAAACTAAGAAAAGGACAAAAAGTAAATATTGTAAGATTTAATAGTATTAATAGAAATATTATAGTAGATGATTCCTTTTGGATAAACTATGTTAACAAGCAATATTTTGAATTAAGTGATAGATACCGCAGGAGAATTTTACGCAGTTATTTTAGCCAAACTGGGGAAATCAAAGATATTTTTCAAATTGAATCTTCTCGCAGAGAAGTTTTATCAGAGCGTAAAGAGAGATGCCCTTATTGGCTTTCACCTAAAGAAGATAGTAAACCAAAATTTTTTTTAAAATTACCAGGTGCTATTGGTAGAGAAGATAATAGAGAGAATATAGAACACAACTTAAGCCAGGGCCACAACGGCGCCTATTCAGGAAGCAGAGAGCAATTAAGAGAAGATATCCAAGCCTCCGGCCACAGGAATGTAACAGAAGAGTTAAAAGGTAAAGTAATGCCTGCCTTTGAACAAGCTCTGCCTAAAGCAAAGCAGTTACTGTCTGCCAATGGCCTGCGTGGGCCCCCCGAACGAATAGATGCTGTCTGGTTAGTTGACTTGGGAGTTGACTACCGCTCAGTCTTAATTGATATAGAAGGTAAAACTATCCTCTGCCTTAGCCCGCAATACTATCAAACTCTCCAAGAAGAGATTCCTGCCGATTTAGAAGGAGTATTGATTCATGAAATAATCGAATTTGTAATTGGAGACCATCAGCAAGCTTTGAAAGTAGAAAGGGGTAAGCCACGGATTGGTTTTCTTCATTATTCTATGGAGAGTGGAGGAGTAGAATTGGTGATTCAACGGCAAGTTAATTATTTAGTTGATCAGGGTTATCAGGTTGAAGTGATAGACGGTAAGAATAAACTTGATCTTAAAGGAGCAAAAGTTATTGAAGACCCAAAAATTAGTTCTAGTTCAGAAGAGATTAGAGATTTAATTCCCGAGTTAGAAAAAGGAATTATCCCATCTAATTTTAATCAAGAAGTTAATCAAATAAGAGAATATCTGAGAGGCTTATTAGCTGATTTAGATATAATAATTATTCATAACGTTATGACGATGCATTTTAATTTAGCCTTAACCAAGGCATTGGTAGATTTGGCAAAAGAATATCAAGGTCAAAAGAGATTTATTGCTTGGACTCATGATTTAACTTTTACCAATTCTTCTTATCAAAATTGGCAAATTGATAGATATCCTTGGAATATAATAGCGAAAGCTCAGGAAGGATTTGAGTATATAGCTATTTCAAATTTAAGACAAAAAGAAGTTTCAAAAATTTTAGGTATAGATATACAAAATGTAGATATTATACCTAATGGAGTTAATTTTGATTTAATTGAAATGGCTTCTTGCAACCAAAATATAAATGATATGTTTAAAAGGTTGAAAGCTAAATTTGAAAGAATTGCTTTTTATCCAGCCCGTCTGGTTGAAAGAAAAAATATAGAAATGGCGATTAAGATTGTTGCCGAGCTAAGGAAAAAAGGCGTTAATGTTTGCCTTATTTTAACTGGCTGGATAGATCCTCACAATCAAAGCCAGTATCAAGCAAAGCTAAAGGAATTAATTAAGAGTTTAGGCGCAGAAGAATATATTATATTTGCTTTAGAACAAAAGGAATTAGCAAGCCAGGAAAAGCTTTCTTATTCTGAAGTTTTACAGCTTTATCAAAATGTTGATTTTCTTCTATTTAGCAGCAAAAGTGAGGGGTTTGGAATTCCTATTCTTGAAGCGGGGATGCTAAAGGTTCCGGTTATTTGCTCTGATATAAAACCTTTTGATGAATTAGTGGATGAAACTACAGGATATAGATTTAGGTTAGAAAAACAAATTTCAGATTTAGCAGATAGTATTGGAACTTATTTTAGAAACCAAGAAAAAGTAAGAAAAAATGCTGATTTGTTACAGAGTAAAGTAATAGATACCTATAATTGGGAAAATATATTTCAAACTCAGTTAGAGCCCTTATTGAGGTTAAATAAATTAGAAGAGAAAAAATTTCATTCACACGAGGAAAAAGTAATTGATTCAGAAGATAGTTCGGATTACCCCCAAGCACACCCGATAACTGCAATTGCGATGAAAAAAGCGGCAGAAGATTATCCTGATTTAGCAGATAAATTTATCCAGCTAGCGGAAGAATTAGAAAAGTGGGAAAAATATTTAGCTGATAGCGGTAAAGAAACCGGTCCTCCGGAATTTATATTTTCCCTCCAGGCTGAAAAAATAGATTCTCGTTTTACAGTGGCCTATCGAGACAGAGAAGGGGTGATTCATTGGAATATTGATTCTCGCAAACTATCTCCATTTTTACGACAACAAATAGTACTCCATGAATCTCAAAATGAGGAAGATAGCGCTATATTTTTACAAGCTCTTAGCTTAAGGGAGAAGAATATTTTAGATGCTATAGCTATGTGGTTTACAGAAGCTGCAGGGAAAGAAATTAAATTAATAAATGATATTGCTTACTCGGTAAATAGCTCATCTTCACAAGCAGAGATAGAAAGGGCAGTTAATTTAATTCATGGCAAAAAAGATGATTTGGTGAAAATCTTAAATAGTTTGAGAACCCTAAGAACACTAGATGAAAAAATTGTTACTGCTATTGAAGATTTTTTTGGTAATGGAATTATGGCTATTCAATACATTAAAGATATGGAAATTCTCAGAGAACAAATTAATCAATTAAATAATTCAGTTCAAAATTTGGAACTTCTTATTCATACTTCTTATTTAAAAAATATAGAAAAATTTTCAAGTTCAAATGGCATAAAATTACCGCAAGATTTTAAAAACAACAAGGGGCAGGGTGATAAAGAGGGGGTTACCTCTTCC
>JAWOBO010000065.1:0-33951 GCA_046484225.1 Candidatus Omnitrophota bacterium
TAGTAGCTGACAGCCGCGCACCACGCGATGGACGAATTATTGAACGCCTTGGCCGATACGATAACGTAAGCGAGCATCAGTTGTTATATCCAATGGTTCGGTCAATGCACCATTCAGAGGCCAGAAGACCACCTTGCTTGAAGGAGGGATCCGGGTTCCCTTTATTTTTAAATTTCCTGGCATACTGCCTGCCGGCAAAACGGTTGATGAAATTGTTTCTGCATTGGATATCTTTCCGACTTTTGTGGAACTTGCCGGAGGTACAATTACCCGGGAAGATGACCTGGACGGGATCAATATTCTACCCTTCTTAACAGGCCAGACAGAAGAAATTCCGCGCGAACCTCTAAAATTCCGTTATACCTGTAGCGTGGCTATGATTGATGGTAACTGGAAACTGATTCGTTTACCCGATCGCTTGCCCATGCTTTATAACCTTTCAAATGACATATCCGAGCAAAATGACCTGGCGCTTCAGGAACTGGACCGAACCAAAGCCATGCTGAAAAAGCTGGGAACATGGGACAATAGCCTTATGCATCCTGTCTTTGAGGAACCAGTCAGTTGGAGGATGCGTCACCTGAGGTTTTATGATGAAGAATATCAGCTTACGCAACCGGATTAAAAATTAATAAAAAGATCTATTCGTTATCACTCTGCGAAGATTAATCTTTCTTCTTTATCTTATTTATTAAAAAAGGAAATTGCTCCCAATACTACCAAAATTGCTCAAATAAGATATAAAAATCCGGGGAATTCATTGCCCTTGTTAAAGGGGGCCAACCAGTTGATCCAGATACCACGCCAGCAATTGTGAACGTAATTGTTTGCTATCAGCGCATATCAATGGCCCCATGTATTTTTATGCCACCCATCTCCATTCCGGAAAACGGTAGTGTCACAGTCCAGGTATCATTCCTGATCTTTCTCCAGCCTTTTATTTCTTCTGAACCTTTAATAACAACCTTTTCTCCCCGGGCTGCCTGGTAAGTAATTCTTTCCGTATCTGATAAACCGCCCCGTGGAGGATTCACATGCTCCCGGTATATGCCCTTGTGTATGGTAATTATGCCTCCAGGCTGAGCAACCTTAGCTGCAGCCAATAAAAGTGATTTTTAATAATTTGTTTCTTTATAAATCAGATTAATGCTCTAAAAAATATTCACAAGCAATTACCATGGTTCTGTTAAGTTTGTTTGTGATGGCATAACAGGCATAGATTGCTTCTGTTTTTTATTTAGGATTCTTTACCGGAAAATTGGTTATATGTCAATACTGTATCGGGAGATCAACAGCTGTTTCCTTCCATACTTTGTAAAATTCACCGGCAGCCTTTTTGAACTTTTTGTAGGCTTCTTTAGTCTCAAAAACCTGGGTGTCATTCCACAGCACATCCCGGTCATGTCCTAACAAACGAGCTTCAGGCCAGAAAAAAACCTGTCCCCAGATAAGACGGTTATTTGCTTCTATACCAGGATTCTGATCAGTACCATCGCCATCTATGGCTTCAAATTGTTCTTTTGTCAGTGTATTTTTTGTTGCAGTCTGCAGATTTGATTTTATCCAGTCAGACCTTTCAGCCATTGATACGTAGCCTACTTTATTGTCTTCACGCTGATGTGCCCATGCCAGACAAACCTCAGCCGGTGATATGTTATTTTCTTTAGCAATTCTCTGAATTACCGGATTTTGCATATCAGACTGATGTTCAGGAAAGCGATCACGGCCTGGACGGCGTGGTGAACCCAAAGACATATAGCCCGAAGGAACAATTTTATTCTCAATAAAAAACCTAACAAGATCTTTTTGCTGAAACAAAGGATGCAATTCCATTTGATTGTAAACCGGCCGGTTAAATTCATCTGTATCCCGTAATAAAAGTTCCATGGTTTTTCTGGTTTGATTGGATGTCCCAATGTTTTTTACCTTTCCCATTTTCTTAAGTTCGGTCATTTTATCCCATACTTTCATAAAATCTTCATGTATGTATGGCACAGCATGCTCGTTTTTTGCATCAGCTGATGCACCGGGAACGTGAAAGTTGGGCCAAGGCCAGTGCACTACGTACATATCCAAATAGTCCAGCCCAAGCATTCGTAAAGAATCTTCACAAGCAGGAACAACTTCTTCCGGAGTCATGTGCTTGTTCCAAAGTTTTGTGAGGACAACCAACTCTTCTCTTTTCACCAGTCCTTTTTTAATAGCTTTAGATATAGCACGACCAACAACATCTTCATTCTGATAGGCAGTGGCGCAATCCAAATGGCGGTAACCCAAGCGAATAGCCTCAATTACAATGTCTTCCATATTGTCTGCAAGATCAGGATTATCGGAGTGAAACGTCCCCATTGCCGGCTGGGGGATCAATGACCCATCGGGTAAAGTAAGTTGTGTTACGGTTGCTGGATCTACTGGTTCAATTTGTGAATTTAATAAGCTCATATGCATTTATATTTAATGTGATTATATTTTGGTATCTATTTACCTATGATGCAGGTAAACACCTATAACTGGACTGCTCCTTTTAGTATTGATTCTTAGTACCTACTCAGGTGTATTCTATAATAGAATAACTATGTCCTTCAAAAATAGCATAAAATTTTGAAAAAACATTGCATAAATTGATGTTGGAGGTCACTTATGGAAGGGCGTGTCCATTTTCACGCGTGCAGGCAACAATATCTCCGAGATGTAGGAGGTCACTTATGGAAGGGCATGTCCATCAATTTATTTGTTCAGACTTTTACAAGCATTAACCGTCTTGAAATTCCTGGATGAAACGGAAGAAGGAAATATTTAATGTGGATATGGAAGATGTAATGTATAAATTGTTAAAAGATGAAAGGGTCAGCCGAAAACTGCTAACAATGCTTTCCGCATTAGATGGATGTATAAATAATCAAGAAAATAATGATGATTCGGTCGTTGTTGCCGCATAGAACTGAATTCAGAGTAATACGATAATTTTATGAACACTTATACACTTCGTGAAAGTCCAGATTATGGGGGCTATGGTAGTGGGAGACTTAAATTATTAATAAATACAAACATTAGGCGAGGATGTAGCACAAAACCTGAATTCATGATCAACAATTTGAAAGTATGATGATCAACTATCTGACCTGACCATTTTCAAGAATTTTATTTAGTAATGCTTCAAGTTCTCTGACCTTTTCAGGTTCAGTGGCGTAAAGGTTGTACCGTTGTCCGATATCTTTATCCAGGTTGAAAAGTTCAGCGGGTTCGTTGTGCGGAACAACTCCCATTTCTTTCTCGTAATCGTTGAACCACATCCTGCGCCCCCAGGGGATCCTTCCTGAACTGGAATCTATGAATACCCAGTTGTGACGACGCATGGCGTATATAATGCTATTTCCGGTACCTGTGTTATATACAATACTGCTGCGCGGACCGATCATATTTTGCTGTTTCAATAAAGGCATAATGTTATAGCTGTCATCTGCTGAATCCGGAGGTAACTCATATCCTGTAAGGGCTGCCAGTGTGCCCATGATATCAACCTGGCTTACCAGCGCCTCACTTACCGTGCCCGGGGCAACCACACCGGGCCACTTAACAATAAAAGGTACCCGGTGGCCACCTTCATAGATATCCCACTTAACACCGCGTAAGGGTCCCATGCTGACATGCCCGTATTCGACGATAACATCATTGACAATGGCTTCAGGCCCGTTGTCGCTGGTAAAAATAATGAGAGTGTTTTCAGCCATATTGGTTTCCTCCAGGGCACGAACAATACGCCCAACTTCATCATCGAGTTGTTCGATGAAATCTCCATAATAACCTGCCTGACTCTGGTTCTGGAACCTTTCTTCCGGAACTACAGGTGTATGCGGGGATGTGGTTGAGAACATCAGAAAAAATGGTTCGCTGCTATCTTTTCTTTCGTGAATGTATTCGACGGCGCGTTCGGTAAGCCTGGGCATTACCTGATCAAATTCCCAGTCTGCTTCTCCGGGGCCATCACCATGAATGTATCCCCTGAATGCTATTGATTCCAGATCTTCGGCCTTAACCTGCACCAGGTCACGACTCAGAAACATACCGTTCTCCATCCAGGCGTAAGGAGGGAAGTTAGGCACATCCTGACCGAAATAGTAATCGAATCCTGCTCCCATTGCACCTCCCGTGACAGGCTCGTCGAAATCAAAAAGTTCTGGTGTGGCAACGCTGTTACCCCCCACAAGAATCTTTTCCTGTGAAGGCCTTGTTCCTCCCTTCCAGTTCCAATTCCATCCAAGATGCCATTTGCCTATCAAAGCCGTATGATACCCCTTTTCATTCAACATCATAGGCAATGTAAATTCGTCTTCATCAATCATTGGAGGATCAAAAGGATATGAAATGCCGTTGACTTTTCGCCAGTGATAACGCCCGGTCAGTAATGCATAACGGCTTGGAGAACAAATCGTGGCTGAACTGTGTGCATCAGTAAAAATCATCCCATTCGAGGCCAGACCATCTATGTTTGGCGTTGCAATCTTTGATTCCGGATTATAACATCCAACATCCCCATATCCCAAATCGTCAGCATATATTATAACTATATTCGGATGTCTTTCTTTTGATGGATCAGTTGTTTGGCTTCCACAGGAAACCAAAGGAAAAAATATGACACTAACTGTTGAATATATTATCTTATTCTGTACTCCCAATATTTCAGTAATGCTCATGATTATCTCCCTTGATTAACTTTTCCAAAAATATAAAAAAATAATTCAATTTATATTGTGTTACTATTCGGCATGGTCATCGCTCTAAAGAAAAGATTGGGGATAATAAAACAGGTTAACAAGGTTAATGATCATTTAACTACTTTATCAGATAATTCTAATTAAAATAATAATTTATACGGATGTATCCTGGAATGACATATTGGGTTTTCCCAAAAATTCCTTTAGGTTTGTCATTAGCAAAAGCATTGATTAATCAGGTAAGTTTGTTTGAGGTCAAAAGACCTTAGATTTTCAAAATTTTTTATAAAAAATTTGAATCTGTCAACTGTTGGTGATTTAATTGGCTCAAGAACCAAATCCGGTAATATTAATTAACATATAAAAAACAATTGATTATGCGTCTTCTAAATAATGTATTATTGGCACCATTGGGTATCTGTTGTCTAACTTATAGTGCTGACAGCATTGCTCAAACCTCTGTCGTTAATAAAAACCCCAATATTATTTTAATTGTTGCCGATGATATGGGCTATTCAGACCTGAGCTCTTATGGCGGAGAAATTGAAACTCCGGCTATTGACCGCATGGCTGCTGAGGGGGTCCGTTTCAGGCAGTTTTATAACCAGGGAAAATGTGAACCAACCCGTGCAGCCCTGATGACCGGCATGTATCATGGCCGGGCAGGAATTGAGTTGGAGAATCCTGCAGCAACCCTGGGAGAAGTTATGCGGACCGGAGGATATCGCACCTATCTGGTAGGCAAATGGCACCTTCCAAGGATTCCTGTACGAAAGGAACAAACTCCGGTTGAAAGAGGGTTTGATGCTTTTTATGGTGTTTATGCAGGTGCTTCCAACTATTTTGCTAGTGGAATTGGACGGGATGTTATATCTCTTGATAGTGATAAACCCGGCGATTTTATTACACCATACGGACTTGATCATTTCCAGACAAGCAACAAATGGGGCAGGGGTGAAGATGAATCGCGGTTTCTTTTTCAGAACACCTTCCCTGATGGTTACTATACTACTGATGCCTTTGGTGACCATGCCACAGAATTCATCAATGATGCGGTGGTCAATCATTCTGACAGTCCATTCTTCTTGTTTTTATCGTTTACCGCCCCACATACTCCTCTCCAGGCTCCGGTGCCGCTGATTGAAAAATATAGAAGCAGATATGAAAAAGGATGGGATGTCATTCGCGAAGAGAAATGGAATCGTTTGCAATATCTTGGCATAGTTGAGCCACATTGGTCCCTGCCCCCCTGGCGCGACGATGTACCGCGCTGGGATGACCTTACTGAAGAACAACGCTCCAAAGAGGCGCATCGTCGGGCTGTATATGCAGCCATGGTTGACAATATGGACCAGAATATTGCAAAGGTATTGAGCCAGCTCGACGAACTTGGCATTGCTGACAATACACTTGTACTGTTTATGAGTGACAACGGTGCACAACCATATGATAACGCCACCCCTGCCATGCGCAAGGTAGATCCTTCTCATCCTGATTCACGATGGTGTATGGGCGCAGTATGGTCTTCGCTTAGCAACATGCCGTTTCGCTATAATAAACAGTCCCAGCACCATGGGGGCAATTGTACGCCCCTGGTGGCCCGCTGGCCTTTGGTTGTTGCACCCGGAACGATTACCGATGAACCAGGGCATGTCATCGACCTGATGGCTACCTTTGTTGATATAAGTGATGCCGATTATAATTCTCTTGATGTGCCAGAAATGGACGGAAGCAGTCTGTTACCGGTATTTAAAGGTGGAGACCGCCCTCCTCCCTCATGGGGATTTGAATTTGGCCAGACAGAATTTGCGGTAATAAAGGACGATTGGAAACTGGTAAACTTCCGAAGCGGTCCCTGGCGATTGTTCAATCTTAAAGATGATCGTACCGAAACAAATAATTTAGCCTGGAAATATCCTGAAAAAGTTAAAGAACTTGCTGACTTTCACAGAGAATGGGCATTAGATGTTTATGGAAACACTGATAACACCTTTGATGAACGTTTGACCATTGATGAAATGGGTTCACAGCACATGAGATACACCGAAGTTTTGACTGGCGACCGGCTTGGCTTTTACAACAATCCACCGGTCCAAATCACTGTATCTGGCGTTGGAGATGTTTCTGATTCGCAGGTAAGTGAAATTCATGAAATCTGGACTATTGAATCATCTGGTGCCGGCATGACAGGAGTAACAGAAGATGAATTTACGTTTGTACATAAATCTGCGACAGGAGACGGAGAGGTGATAGCCCGGTTTGAATATGAAGATGGCACCGGTTCTCCTGATGATGTCCAATTTGGTGTTATGATGCGTGAATCTGAAGATACAGAAAGTCCGTTTGTTATGACCGGTATAAACATGGAATCCGGCAGTGCCATTCAGGTTGACAGAAAATCATCCGGCTGCACATCCACAGTTACCCTGTCAAATGAAAGAATATCAGGACCGGTATTTCTCAGAATTAAAAGAAGAGGCAATGTATTTACATCATCCTATTCTACCGATCAGTATGTTTGGATCGACTTTGCCACAACAACCGTTTCGATGCCGGACCAACTAATCACCGGGCTGGCTGTTGCTTCTGGCGGGAGTAATGTTACTGAAGTGGTTTTCCGCGAATGGGATAACATTGAGTAAGAAATATGCAATTAAAAATAGTTGTATCTATACCATAAGTATGTCCGGAAGCCACAGACATTCTTTTATATGTATGTATTTAAAGGAGGAAGATTTTCGTTTTTTACAAAACAATAATATATATTTACCACAAACAACGGCATCAAAAAAGTAGTTTTTCGAGGTATCCTTTTTTAAATAACAGCTGACATAAAACCCACCAAAAATGAGTAAACCTGTCTTTAAACTGGCTAATAAGATATTACTGTTTTTTTTTCTGAGCTATGTCTTACTGAACTTTACAAAGTGTAAAAATTTTGCTAAAGATAGTGATGATGATAACAGACCGGAAAATCCAAATTTTCTTATTCTGGTATCTGATGATCAGCGATGGGATCAGGTTAGTTATCATGATAATCAGATCATCCCTGAACTGCAGACACCTAACATTGATCAACTGGCTTCCGAAGGTGTCTATTTTAATAACGGATATGTGACTTCTCCGATATGTACGGTATCCAGGGCCTCTATAATGTCGGGAATGTATGCAAGTACACATGGCATGAACCATTTCAATACCCCTATTGAAAGAAACATACTGTTAAAGACCTACCCGGCTCTGCTTCAAGAGGCAGGATACCGGACAGGTATGCTGGGGAAATGGGGAGTCGGTGAGGAAGGCACCGAGGAGATTTTTGATGTATTCGATGCCTGGTACCATCAGGGACCTTATTTTCATGATACTGATAGCGGTGAAATACATAATTCGGTATGGCTGGCAGCCAAAACCAGGGACTTTCTTGCTTCGCTCACTCCTGACCAGCCTTTTGCCCTGACTGTTTGCTATAAGTCCCCGCACCACCCTTATGAGCCAGACCCCAGGGATACGTCCCTGTTTAAAGATGTAAATATACCCAGGAGGGAGTCTGATACTCCCGAGGCATACGCTAATATGGCGTCTCATGTAATGGAAGGTTCGCTTAACAGGTGGTGTTATTTTGATGAAAGAAAGGATGAGGAAACCAGGGAGGATTTTGAGAAAAACTTCCTGCGATGCGTCATGAGTCTTGACAGATCTGTTGGTAAAATAATGGAAACACTTCACGAATTTGATCTTGATGAAAACACCGTTGTAATATTTCTTTCAGATAACGGGTATATTTGGGGCGAGCGCGGTCTCGGTGGGAAATGGCTCCATTACGAGGAATCAATACGTGTTCCCATCATTATAAGATGGCCTGGTATGTCAGGGAAATATAAAGGCAAAATTCTTGATCAACTTGCTCTGAATATTGATATTGCTCCAACAATCGCCGATATGGCAGGCATAGAGGTGCCGGATTTAATGGACGGGAAAAGCTTATTACCATTGCTGAACAATCCTCACGATGATCTTCGGGAGGATTTCTTCCTGGAACATGACAGCGTGATCATGGTCAAAAATCCAATTCCCGATAGCTACGGTGTGCGAACTAAAGAATGGAAATATATACGTTATGTTAATGGGTCAAAGCAGGAAAACTTACTACTCTCGAGGGAAAAGAAGTTGATTATCAAGAAGTTTCTTCTTCCGAGCAAGTGGTTCTTTTTATTTGGACTACCTGGTGTCCCTATTGTTTGGTTCAGCTTGATCAACTATCAGAACAATGCTCTTACCAAGACGTTAAGCTGGTATTGGTAAATAGCGGCGAAAAAAAACAAGATGTAAGAAATTTTATTAAAAACAGGGGTGTTCCCGAATGCCTTCAGGATGATATTGTTTTAGACAAAAACTCTACTTTAGCCAGAAAATTTTCTATATCTGGGTATCCAACTTTTATATTTTTAAAAAACGGAAAATACCTGGCAAGATCTTACCATTTAAACAAATCTTTAATTGAAAAAGTCTATTAATTAAGATACTTTCAATTCTAACTTTAGATTGACACTATATTTTTTTTGTGATATTTTACCCCACGTATGAAAAAAAATATAACAATTGGAGTGGTTGGTTTTGGCAATATGGGCTCGGCTTCTGCTGAAGCTATCTCTGGTGCCGGCGGCTATCAACTTTTAATTTATGACCAAAACAAAGCTAAAACCAGAAGGGCCAGAGGCTTTCAGAAAGCCAAAGATATAGAAGAAATTATCCAAGGTTGTCAAATTCTGATTTTAGCCATCAAGCCGCAAGATTTAGATCAGTTTTTAAGAAGAAATCAAAATTCGATTGTTAAAAATAAACCCTTGCTAGTCAGCCTTTTAGCAGGTGTAGCAACTAAAACTATTGAAGCTGAGCTACCAAAGGTAAAAGTGGTAAGAGTTATGCCTAATTTAGCGATTAAGGTCAAAGAAGGCTTCACCTTTATTGCTGCCGGTAGCCTAGCAGCAAAAAATGATTTAAAACAGGTAAAGAAGATTTTTTCTTTGATGGGGGAAGTGGTTGAAGGAAAAGAGGCCTTAATTGATAAAATCACAGCTCTTTCCGGCAGTGGCCCCGGTTTTGTCTATTATTTTATGGAATCATTTTATAAGGCAGCCATGAAGATGGGCTTTAAGAAAAAGGAAGCAAAAAAGATTGTAGCCCAAACTTTCAAAGGGGCTTCTTTGTTAGCTTCTCAGCCTGATAAAGATTTTTTTAAACTTCTTCGTTCTGTTGCTTCGCCGGGAGGAACTACCGAGGCGGGAATTTCTTTTTTTGATCAGGCTAAACTTTCAGAAAAGATATCTCAAGGAATTTATAAAGCCTATAGCCGGGCAAAAAAGATATCTTTAAACACAAAAAGGAGAAAAAGTTGAAAAGAGTAGGAGTTATCGGTGGAACTGGAGTTTATGGCCTAGAGGGCGTTAAAGAAAAAAAAGAAATGGAGCTGAATACTCCCTTTGGTTCACCATCATCACGATACATCTTAGGTAAGTTTTCAGGCAAAGAAGTTGTTTTTTTGCCTCGTCATGATCTTGGCCATAAAAACAGCCCTTCATCTATAAACTATCAAGCCAATATATATGGCATGAAAAAGCTAGGGGTTACCAAGATACTTTCGGTATCAGCTTGCGGATCATTAAATGAGAAGATGAAACCTCTTGATTTTGTGATTCCGGATCAATTTATCGATAGAACCACCAAACGCAAGAATACTTTTTTTGAAAAAGGAATAGTTGCACACGTTGCCTTAGCACATCCTGTCTGTAGTAGTTTGGCAAAAAATTTAGAAAGGGCAGTAAAATCAGCTGGCTTAGATTGTCATTTTGGTGGCACTTATTTGAATATGGAAGGGCCTCAATTTTCTACTAAAGCTGAATCGAACTTATATCGTAGCTGGGGTGCTGATATTATCGGTATGACTAATTTTACCGAAGCCAGGCTTGCTCGCGAAGCTGAGATTTGCTATACAAGCTTATCGGCAGTTACAGATTTTGACTGTTGGCATCCGGATTTTGGTGAAGTTAGCATTGAAATTATTATAAAATATTTGCAAAAAAACTCCCAAAATTCTAAAAAAGTTATTAAAGAATTTGTGGCAAGAGAAGATCCTGAAGAAAAATGCAGCTGTCATCAAGCTTTAGAGAATACTATAGTTACAAAACCAGAAGCTATCTCAGAAGAGGTAAAGAAAAAACTTAATCTTTTAATTGGAAAATATATAAAATGAGCATTATTGTTGTTGGTTCAGTTGGCCTAGATTCAGTAAAGACCCCTTTTGGTACTGTAAAAGGAGTGCTTGGTGGTTCAGCCAGTTATTTCTCCTATGCAGCTAGTTTATTTTCACAAGTTAATTTGATTGCAACTGTGGGCAGTGATTTTCCGAAAAAATATATAAAATTATTTAACCAAAAAGATATAAAATTGGATGGGCTTTCTCAGTCTGCCGGTAAAACATTTAAGTGGTCAGGCCGATATGGTTGGGATATGGCTGATCCGGAAACTATTTCAACAAAGTTAGGTGTTTTTGCGGATTTTTGTCCTAAACTTCCGCCTCAATACAAAAAAAGTAAACATATTTTTTTAGCTAATATTGATCCCGAGTTACAAAAAAGTATATTAAAACAAGTTAAAGGCAGAAAGTCTAAAGTTATTGGTTGTGACACAATGGATTTTTGGATTGAGAATAAAAGAAAAAAACTACTGGACTTATTAAAAGATATCGATATATTTTTTATCAATGAGTCTGAAGCTCGCCAGTTAACCCAGGAACCAAATATACTTAAAGCAGCACGAGCTATATTAAAGTTTGGGCCAAAAAAAATATTTATAAAGCGCGGTGAGCATGGAGTTTTGTTAGTTTCTGGAAAACATTTGTTTAATGCCCCAGCTTATTTGATGGAGTCGGTAGTTGATCCTACCGGAGCCGGAGATACTTTTGCCGGTGGAGTTATGGGGTATCTAGCAATGACTAATGACAAAACTATTGACACCTTAAGGAAAGCAGCAATTTATGGTACAATTATGGCAACTTTTGCAGTTGAGGGTTTTAGCCTAAATAGTTTACAAAAAGCTACCTTGACCAAGGTAAGAAAAAGAATAAAAGAGTTTAAAAAACTGGTTTCGTTTTAATATGAAATATAAAGATACTCTAAATCTACCTAAAACTTCTTTTCCTATGCGGGCTAATTTAGCTAAGCGTGAGCCAGAAAGGATTAGCAGTTGGCAAGATTCTGATATTTATAATCAGCTTCGCAGGCAAAGATCTGGAAAAGATAAGTATATTCTTCACGATGGCCCGCCTTATGCTAATGGGCCAATCCATATTGGGCATGCTTTAAATAAAATCTTAAAAGATATAATTGTAAAATTTAAGTTTTTAGATGGCTTTGATTGTCCTTTCGTTGTGGGGTGGGATTGTCATGGGCTTCCTGTTGAACACCAACTATTTAAAGAATTAAAGCAGACTAAACATGATGTCGACCTCGTTGAATTTCGTAAAAAGGCTCATAGTTATGCAGGAAAGTTTGTTAAACTTCAAACCGAGGATTTCAAGCGATTAGGAATTTTTGCTGATTGGAAAAATCCCTATCTTACTTTTAATTCCGACTATGAATATTCAGTAATGAAACTGCTTGAGAAGTTAACCCAAGATGGCTATATATATCGCGGGAGAAAGCCTGTTAATTGGTGCTCGACTTGTGAAACTGCCCTAGCAGAGGCAGAAGTTGAATATAAAGATAAAAAATCTAACTCTATATATTTCCTTTTTAAGGCCTCGGATCTTAAAAGAAAGATATTTGGAGTTGACGATAAAGAAGTTTATTTTTGTGTCTGGACAACAACCCCCTGGACTGTTGTTTCCAATGTAGCAGTCGCGGTTGAGCCGACCCTTCAATACAATTTAGTTTATTTTGAAGATAAATATATTGTTATTGCTCAGAAGTTGCAAGAGAGTCTAGAAGCAAAGTTAGAGCGTAAACTAGAGGTTGTTAAAACTATTACCGGCAAAGATCTTGAAGGTGTAAACTTAACTCATCCTTTTATTGAACGATCTTCTCCGATCGTATTAGCTGATTTTGTTTCCTCAGAGGAAGGAACAGGCTGTGTACATATTGCTCCCGGACACGGTCAGGAAGATTTTTCCTTACAAAAAAAATATAATTTAGAGATTGTAATGCCGGTGGCCGAAAATGGAAAGTTCATCCAGCCGGATGAGTTTAAAGGCATGAGTGTTCATCAGGCAGATGAATTAGTAATAAATAAATTAAAGAAAGCAAATGGTTTGGTTTGGCATGAAGCTCTTACTCATTCATACCCACATTGCTGGCGCTGTAAAAAACCGATAATTTTTAGAGCTACTTATCAATGGTTTTTTAATGTTGATCATAATGATTTGCGGAAAAAGCTTTTTAGTAAAATTGATCAAGTTAAATGGATTCCCGCTAGCGGCCAAGAAAGAATGAAATCAATGATTCAACTAAGGCCTGACTGGTGCCTTTCTCGTCAGCGTCTTTGGGGAGCACCAATACCGGCTTTAAAGTGCAACTCTTGTCAGAAGGTTTTTCTCGACCCAAAGGTTATTTCTAAAGCTGCGGATATATTTAAGCAAGAAGGAACTAACTCTTGGTTTTTAAATTCTGTCGAAAAATTTTTACCAGAAAATTTCAGTTGCCCTGACTGTAGTGGTAGGGATTTTGCTAAGGAGTTTGATATTTTAGATGTTTGGTTTGAGTCAGGGGCAAGTTTTAAAGCCGTTTTAGAAAATAGAGATCAGCTGCGTTGTCCGGCTGATTTATACCTAGAAGGAAGTGATCAGCATCGGGGGTGGTTTCAGGTGTCTTTGATTCCTGCAGTAGCATCTAAATCTATAGCTCCGTTTAAATCAATCTTAACTCATGGTTTTGTTGTCGATGGAGAAGGCAAGAAGATGTCAAAATCTTTAGGTAATGTTATTGCGCCTCAAGATATTTCGAAAAAATATGGTGCAGAGATTTTACGTCTTTGGACTGCTTATTCAGATTATCGTGAGGATGTAAAAATATCAGAAGATATCATAAAACAATTAGCTGATCTTTACCGGAAAATTCGCAACACAATTCGGTATATTTTAGGTAACATTTGTGATTTTAATCCTCAAGAGCATCAACTTGATTTTTCTGAGTTAACTGAATTAGATAGATATATGCTTTCGAAAACAATGTTGTTTTTTGAGCAAACTCGCAAATTATACAACTCTTATAGTTTTTATAAGGTTTGTCAAACTATTTTTAGTTTTTGCAATCAAAGCTTAAGCTCTTTTTATCTTGACATTCTAAAGGACCGCTTGTATACTCATGCACCTAATTCGCAGACTCGACGTTCGGCCCAATTCGCTCTTTCAAAAATCTTGTTTATATTGTTGAAATTGATTTCGCCGATACTTTCATTTACTGCAGAAGAAGCTTACGGCTGCTGGGATATAGCTGACAAAGATTCGTCTATATTTAGCTCAGAGCTTGAGAAGTTGCATGAAAAGGATAAAATCGATCAACAAATTTTAGATAAGTGGGAGAAATTAATCTCTTTACGTCAAAAAGTTTTAAAAGAGATAGAGAAGAAACGAGAAGATAACTATATAGGAAGTTCATTGCAGGCGCATATTGTCTTGTCGGTTAATAAAAAAGAAATAGATTTTTATCAAAAAAATAAAGAAAATTTAACAGAAATATTTATCGTTTCAGAAGTTACTATCAATGAAGGCGAGTTTAATATTGAAGTGAAAAAAGCAGAAGGTCAAAAATGCATCCGTTGCTGGCACTGGAGAAAAGACACAGGAAGCAATAAGGATTTTCCACAAATATGTACAAGATGTATTAAGGCAATCAAGGAGGCTGGTTATGAAAAAAAAGAATAGTCAATCTAAGAAAGCAACTAAAAAAAAGAGTTCTAAATCTAAAAAAACAACTACAAAAAAGAAAAACACAAAGAAAAAATCTAGAAAAAAGAAAAAAAGATTTTTAAAAAAAGAGTTAAATGCTTATCGGGGAAAGCTTCTCGACTTAAAAGATGATCTCATGAAGCAAATTCAGGAGATTTCCGATGAGTCTTTAAGAAAGTCTCAGCAAGAAGCATCTGGAGATATTTCTGCTTATAGCTTGCACTTGGCAGATCGGGCTTCTGATAGTTATGAAAGAGATTTTAATTTAGGTTTAGTTTCTTCAGAGAGAAGGATCGTTATGGAGATAGATGAGGCCTTAAAAAGAATTGATGACAATGAATATGGTTTTTGTCAAATGTGTAAAAAGCCAATTGCAAAAAGAAGGTTAGACGCCATACCTTATGCCCGATACGGAACAAAATGCCAGAAAAAAATCGAAGAAGAGCAAGAAAGATAAATTAACATTTTTTTTAACTCCATCTATTGCTCTTTTTATTATTGGCCTAGATTTTTGGATAAAAACCTATCTGCGCCTCAACTTTTCTTTCCAGTCTTTTCCCCTAATTGATAAACTGGTTTATATTACAGTTGTTTTTAACACCGGTACAGCTTTCGGTCTTTTGCAGGATAGAACCAATTTATTGATTTACCTTACCCTAATTTTAATTTTAGTATTTTTGTTTGTTTTCAAAAAAGAGCAAAACAAAAAATTAACTTTTTTGATTGCAACTGGCCTTATCTTTGGTGGTGCTGTTTCTAATCTGATTGACCGCCTGATGCTTGGCGCTGTAGTCGACTATATTGATTTAAAGATTTGGCCGGTCTTTAACTTATCTGACTCCTGTATTACAATTGGGGCAATCCTTTTAATTATAGATTCCTTACGAAAAAAAGTTGAATGAAAAAAATATTTACGGTTAGCCCAGATGAAGATAAAACTCGCCTTGATAAATTTTTGTCTTGTCAACTCTCTGGCGTTTCTCGGTCAAAAATTTCTTCTTTAATTAAGAAAGGATTAGTTACGGTAAATCAGCAATCTAGGAAAGGAAGTTACTTGCTTTCTTCTGGAGATAAAATTGACATTGATATACCCAAGATAGATGAGAAACTAAAGCCCTACAAAAGGTCAGTTTCAATAATCTGGGAAGACAGTGATCTTTTAGCAGTCTATAAGCCGCAAGGACTGGTTGTTCATCCTCACGGGCAGAACAAAGATAAAACTTTAGTTAACGCTCTATTGTATATGAAAAAACAACTTTCTGATATTGATCCCCAAAGGCCCGGGGTTGTGCATCGTCTTGATAAAGAAACCAGCGGAGTAATGATTTTGGCTAAAAATAATATAGCCCATAAAGCTTTAGTGGAACAATTTAAAGATCGTCAAATTAAAAAAGAATATTATGCTTTGGTCTGGGGCCAGCCGAAAAATGATAAACTTGAAATTAATCTTTCTTTACGGAGAAATAAAAAAAATCGGCTTAAGATGGAAGTTGGCTTGTCTGGTTCAAAAACTGCACAGACTAAAATAAAAGTATTAGAGAGGCTTGCTAAGATGGCACTTTTATCAGTGGCGCCTAAAACTGGCCGAATGCATCAAATTAGAGTGCACCTAAGTTTTTTAGGCTATCCTATAGTCGGTGATAAAAAATATGGTAAAAAAGATAACTATCAAAATCTTTTTTTACATGCCTATCGGATAAAGATCAAACACCCTATAACCGGTAACTTCTTAGAGTTTAAAGCTGAACTTCCCGAGCATTTCAAAAGATTAATACAATAGTAGTTGAGTGGACTTTGAGCTTATATATGCTAAAATATTTGCTATGTACAATATAAGGCCATCTCATGGCATCGAAGCTGAAGTAACTATACCCGCTGATAAGTCTATTTCGCATCGAGCGGTATTTTTGTCGGCTCTTTGTCCGGGAAAAACAAAAATTTATCCGTTCTTGAACAGTGATGATACCGAGGCAACTCTGGATTGTATCAAAAAATTAGGGGTTAACTGTTATCGCGGCAGCTCTTCTAAAGACAGCCTTTATGTTCAAGGAGAGGGGTTATATTTTCCTAAAGAAGGAGAAGTCAAGCTTTTTGCCGGAGAGTCAGGGACTACAATCAGGATTCTAACTGGTTTGCTTGTGGGGCAAAAATTTAGTTCTAACTTTAGCGCCAGTACCTATTTAAGCCGTCGGCCGATGGGTAGAATCATTAATCCTTTATCGGAAATGAAGGCAGATATCAGCGGAAAGCAAAAAACTGTTCAAGGTAAAGAAGATATTTATCCACCCTTGGTAATTAAGCCGGTTTCTCAGTTAATAGGAAAAGAACATAAAAATAAAATCGCCAGCGCACAAGTAAAGTCGGCGTTGCTTTTGGCTGGCTTGTATGCAAAGGGAAAGACTACAGTAGAGGAACCGCATCGATCTCGCGATCATACTGAAAAAATGCTAAAGAGTTTTGGTGCTGATATCAAAATTAACAACACAACAGTCACCTTAACTCCCGGCAGTAAGTTAAGTCCGCCCAAAGAGATATTTATCCCTTCGGATTTTTCTTCTGCTGCTTTTTTTATAGTGTTAGGCCTGATCTTAGAAAACAGTCAAATAACTATTAAAAATGTTAATCTTAATCCTACCCGTTGCGGTTTGCTGAAAGTCTTAGAAAGAATGGGGGCAGATATAACTATCAAAAATCAAAAGAATCAGATTGAGCCTTATGGGGATATCGTGGTAAAAAGTTCTAAATTGAAATCAGTTGTTGTTGAACCAGAAGAGATCCCGGCGATGATCGATGAGGTGCCGATACTTTGTGTTGCCGCAGCTTTTGCTAAGGGAGAAACCCAAATTAAAGGAGTAAAGGAGCTCACCGTAAAGGAAACTGATCGAGTTAGGTCAATGACCAATAATCTAGGCAAAGCCGGAGTTGATATAGTAAAAAAACACTACGGCCAAGATGATTTGAAGATAGAGATAAACGGCGGCCGAGGCTACAGGGGTGGGGAGTTTGAAAGTTATGGAGACCATCGTACTGCCATGAGCATGGTGATATTTGCTTTAGCTGCCAAGAGGCCAAGTTCTATTGATGATTCAAGATGTATTAATAAGTCATTTTCGGAATTTATAAAAATAGTTGAAAAAATAAAAAAAGATGAAGATTGATCTTCCCTGTTCACCAAAAAAGATAGTTTTAGTCGGCCTCAACTACAGAAGGCATGCTAAAGAGCTAGGTATGGAGATTCCTTCTGAGCCGATTCTTTTTCTCAAGCCTCCTTCTGCGCTGATTAGATCAGGCCAGGATATTGTTTATCCAAAAGGAGTTGAGCGCATTGATTATGAAGCAGAGTTAGCGGTAATCATCAAAAAGAAGGCCAAGTGGATTAAAGAGAGCCAAGTAAGGGATTACATCTTAGGTTATAGTTGTTTAAATGATGTTACTGCCCGTAATTTACAAAAAAAGGATGGCCAGTGGACCAGGGCTAAGTCTTTTGATACCTTTTGTCCAGTCGGACCTTGTGTTGAAACCGACCTAAACCCGGATTCTTTAAAGATTCAAACTTTTCTTAACGGTAAGATCAAGCAAAGTTCTAATACCTCTGATTTTATTTTCTCGATTGGTTATATAATTTCTTTTATTTCTAAAGTTATGACTCTGGAAGCTGGCGATATAATTTCAACCGGTACACCTGAAGGAATAGGGCCAATGCAAAAAGGCGATAAGGTAGTTGTAAATATTGAAAGCATTGGAAGCTTAGAAAACCAGGTAGTTTAAAAAAGGAGGGAAAAATTGAAAAGTTTAACTAAATATTTAACTTTTAATACTAAAGAAAAAGTAGAGTTTATTAATATTACCAGTGAAATTGAGTCATTAGTTGTTCAAAGCAAGATTAAAGAAGGGCTTTGTCTGGTTAATGCCATGCATATTACAGCCTCAGTTTTTATCAATGATGAAGAAGAAGGCCTAAAACAAGATTTTAAAGATTGGCTGGAGAAGCTTGCGCCGCAGAACCCTTCTTTATATCGGCATAATTTAGGTTCAGAAGATAATGGCCATGCCCATATAAAAAGAACTGTTATGGGTAGAGAAGTAGTTGTTGCTATAACCGACTCTAAACTTGATTTTGGGCCTTGGGAACAAATTTTTTATGGTGAATTTGACGGAAAACGGCCAAAAAGAGTTTTAGTTAAGATAATCGGGGATTAAGGAAATCTATTGTATTTTTTCCCTCCTTATTATATAATTCATTAAATTAAAAATCAGTAAAAACATATTTATTATGGAATTTTCATCAAGGTATAACCCAAAAGAAGCAGAAGGTAAAAATCTTTTAAAGTGGCTAAAGGGGTCTGTTTATCATGCCGAAAAAGATTCTTCGAAGAAGCCATTTTCGATAGTGATACCACCGCCAAATATCACCGGTATCCTGCATATGGGGCATGCCTTAAACAATACTATTCAAGATGTATTGATTCGTTATAAGCGTATGCAGAACTATCAAGCTCTCTGGATGCCGGGAACTGATCATGCTGGGATTGCAACCCAGAATGTTGTCGAACGTGCTTTGGCCAAAGAAGGTAAGACCAAAGAAGATATAGGCAGGGAAAAGTTCCAAAAGCGTCTTTGGAGTTGGCGAGAAGAATATGGTTCTACCATAATCGATCAGCTTAAAAAAGTCGGGGCCAGTTGTGATTGGGAGAGGCTAAGGTTTACTATGGATCAATCCTATAGTCAAGCGGTAAGAGAAGTTTTCTTAGAGCTTTTCAAACAAGGTTTAATTTATCGCGGTAACTATATTATAAACTGGTGCCCGCGCTGTAAGACCGCACTTAGCGATGAAGAAGCAGCCCATAAAGAAGTTGATGGGTGGCTTTATTATCTACGTTATCCAGTTAAAACCAACAAGGGTGAAGAAAAATTTATTACTGTAGCTACAACTCGGCCTGAAACTATGTTAGGAGATACCGCGGTTGCGATAAATCCTAAAGATAAAAGATACAGTTGGCTTAAAGGGGCTGAGGTAGTTTTACCGATCGTAGAGAGGCCGTTACAAATTATTGAAGATGAAGCTGTTGATCCAGAATTTGGAACGGGAATTGTTAAGGTTACTCCAGCCCATGATCCGGTTGATTTCCAACTGGGCAAAAAACATAATCTTGAATTTATAAATATAATGAATGAAGATGCTACCTTAAATAAAAATGTGCCCGAAAATTTTCAAGGTATAGATCGTTTTGAAGCTAGGGGTATGTTGGTTGAGCTGCTAACCAAGAAAAAACTTATTGAAAAAAAAGAACCATATAATTTGGGTGCTGGCCATTGTTATCGGTGTAATACTATAGTTGAACCTCGAATATCTTTACAGTGGTTTGTAAAGATGAAACCTCTTGCCCAGGAGGCGATAAAAGTTGTTGAACAAGATAAGGTAAAATTTTATCCCAGCCGCTGGAAAAAGGTTTACCTGAATTGGATGTTTAATATCCAGGATTGGTGTATCTCCCGTCAAATTTGGTGGGGACACAGGATTCCCGTCTGGTATTGTCAAAGTTGTTACAACCCGGATTCAAATGATAAAAAAGGGATTATTGCTGCCAAAGAAACACCGAAAAAATGCCCTGATTGCGGCAGTGATAAATTAAGGCAGGATAAAGATGTCTTAGATACTTGGTTTTCAAGTTGGCTTTGGCCTTTTGCTACTTTTGGTTGGCCGTTTGAAGAACGAGGGACGAAAGAGAAAAAGGAGGAGTTTGACTATTTTTACCCCACAGACACTTTAGTCACTGCTTCTGAAATTCTTTTTTTCTGGGTAGCACGAATGATTATGGCGTCATTAAAGTTTACTGGAAAAATCCCTTTTTCTGATGTAATCATCCATGGGACGGTTAGAGATGATAAAGGAATAAAGATGTCAAAATCTTTAGGCAATGTTATTGATCCTTTAGAAATTACCGATAAGTACGGTGCTGACGCTTTGCGTTTTTCTCTGATGTTTTTAGCAGCTAGTGGTTCAGATGTTCATTTATCTTCCGATAAATTTTTGGTGGGGAGGAACTTTTTAAATAAAATTTGGAATGCTACCCGATTTGTTTTTTCTCAAATTCAGAGCAAAAAAATTAAAATTGATAAACTAGATTATAAACTAGAAGATGAATCAGATGCTTGGATCTTAAATCAGTTAAATAAAACAACTGCAGCCTGTTCTGAATTGATTGAAAAATACAGATTAGATGAAGCAATAAAGACAACCTATGATTTTTTCTGGCATTCTTTCTGTGACTGGTATCTAGAAATTATCAAAGACAATTTTAGCGAAGCCAAAGCAGATAATTCAGTTTTTATCTTATTATCTTCTCTTAAGTTGCTGCATCCTTTTGTTCCCTTTATTAGCGAAGAGATTTTTTCTTTAATCAAACAAAACAGCTCTCTGGATTTAGCTGAATTTATATCTGAATCGGGTTGGCCGAAAGAAAAGAAGATGAACCTAGAGCCGCGCAGCCTTACAATTTTTACAAAAATGGTTGATACTGTAGATAAAATAAGAGACCTAAGAGGTGACCTGGGCCTGGGGCAACAAAAAATATCTTTAGAGATTAAAACTGAACCACGCCTAAAAGATCTCTGGACTAGGCACAAGAGTTGGTTTTGCAGATTAGTTAATGCAGAATCTATTAGTTTAGTTGATAGCCTAGAAAGAGTTTTTTATCAAAATGAATATTGGGCAATCAATTTAAAAATTGATTCAGCTGATTTAGATAAATTTAGCCAGGCTTTAGATAAAAAGATTAATAATTTTAGTTCTTTAATTCAAAAGGCAGAGAGTAAATTAAAAAATAAAAAATTTGTTGAAAATGCGCCTAAAGATGTCGTGGAAAAAGAAAAATCTAAAAAAAGTGATTTTTCTCATCAACTTATGCGCCTAAAAAACTTAAAAGAGATAATAGTATAAATATGGTTACAAATAAAACTAAACAAATTATTAAAAGAGCTTTATTAGAAGATAAGGTAAACCAGGATAAAACTACTCATTTGGTTATACCGGCTAAAGAAAAAGGGAAAGCCGTAATTATTGCTAAAGAAAAGGGCATTCTTTGTGGAGTGGAGGTAGTTAAGTTTATCTTTAAAGAAATAGATAAAGAGATTAAGGTAAAGTTTTTTGCTAAAGATGCAGATAGAGTTAGTAAAAATAAAAAGATAGCTGCAATCTCAGGTAATTTACAAACTATATTAAAAGCTGAAAGAGTTGCTTTAAACTTTCTATCTTTACTCTCTGGAGTTGCTACTACAGCTGGCTTATTTGTGGATAAGGTAAAAAAAACAAAAGTTGCTATAAAAGATACACGTAAAACCACTCCTGGCCTAAGAGAGCTAGAAAAATATGCTGTTTTAACCGGAGGCGGCAGAAATCATCGTTATAATCTAGCCGAAGGAATTATCGTCAAAGATAACCACCTAAAAGCAGTTGCAATTGTCAGCAAAAAGAATAAAGTTAATCACCGGCGGCTTGAAGCTACTATAGAAAGCTTGCGAAAAAAGGCAAAATTTCCTATTGAGATAGAAGTTGAAACCTTTCAAGAGTTTTGTGAGGTTGCAAAATATTATCCAGATATAATTATGCTTGATAATTTTTCAAAAAAGAATTTAGTTAAAGCCGTTAACTATCGAAATAAACATTTTCCTAAAATAGAGCTTGAAGCATCCGGGGGCATAAATTTAAAAAATATCGAGACAGTGGCCTCAACCGGTGTTGACTCTATTTCTGTTGGTTCAATTACTCATTCTCCCAAGGCTCTTGATTTTTCCCTAGAACTCAAATAACTAGCCCAAGATGCATGAATTTAAACTAAAGAGCAAATTTAAGCCAACTGGTGACCAACCAAAGGCAATTAGAAAACTCATCAGGAGGATAGAGGCCGATAAGCCGTATTCTACTCTTTTAGGGGTTACCGGGTCAGGAAAAACCTTTACTCTTGCATCTGCGATTGAAAAGATCAATCGGCCGGTGCTTTTGATATCGCACAATAAAACGTTGGCTAGCCAGCTTTACGCAGAGTTTAAAGATTTTTTCCCCCAGAATGCTGTAGAGTATTTTGTCAGTTACTATGACTACTATCAGCCGGAAAGCTATATTCCTCAAACTGATACCTATATTGAAAAAGATGCCTCAATTAATGATCGGCTTGACCGGTTGAGACTCTCAACCACCAGTTCTTTACTTACCAGAAGTGATGTAATTGTTGTTGCCTCGGTTTCCTGTATTTATAATCTTGGTTCACCGCAAGAATATCGAGATTTTGCTTTTTATATAGAAACCGGTAGCTTTATCTCACAGAGTGAACTTTCCTATAAATTAGTTGACTTGCAGTATCAGAGAAATGATTATGATTTTTCCCGGGGAACATTTCGAATCAAAGGGGATGTTGTAGATATCTATCCTGCCTACAGCCAAAAGGCAAACAGAATAGAATTTTTTGGTGATGAAATTGAAAAAATTTATGAATTTGATCCGGTAAGCGGAAAGAAGATAGTCGAGCTAGAAAGAATAGCAATCTATCCGGCTAAGCATTTTTTAATTGGAAAAGATAGGGTAGAGGCTGGAATAAAAACTATCAAAAAAGAACTAGATCAACGGGTTGAGTTTCTTAAAAAGGAAGGAAAGTTGCTTGAGGCCCAGCGCTTGCGTCAAAGAACATTATTTGATCTAGAGATGTTAGCTGAATGCGGCTGGTGCCATGGAATCGAAAATTATTCTCGCCACCTAAGCGGCCGGCCAAAAGGATCAAGGCCGTATTGCTTGATAGATTATTTTCCTGATGATTTTATCACAATTATCGATGAAAGCCATGTTACAATACCTCAAATCAGGGGGATGTATCACGGTGATAAATCAAGAAAAGAAACTCTTATCGACTATGGTTTCCGTCTTCGGTCTTGTCTTGATAATCGGCCGCTTCGCTATCAAGAATTTAAAGATGTTAATCGACAGACTGTTTTTGTCTCAGCTACCCCCACTAACTATGAGATAGATCTTTCCGAAGGAAAGTTGATTGAACAAATAATTCGTCCGACTGGTTTACCAGATCCAAAAATTAAAGTAAGGCCCACCAAAAACCAAATTGATGATTTAATAGTGCAGATAAAATCAAAAACAGCTGCCGGAGAGCGGACTTTAATAACTACCCTAACTAAAAGAATGGCTGAGGAACTTACTGAATACCTAAAAGATGAGTCTCTCTCGGTTGCCTACATTCACTCTGAAATAGACACCTTAGAAAGAACTAAAATATTGAGGCAGCTAAGGCTAAAGGAGTTTGATGCTTTGGTGGGGGTGAACTTATTAAGGGAAGGGCTGGATCTACCGGAGGTGTCTTCGGTAATCATTCTTGATGCAGATAAGGAAGGATTCTTGCGTTCAGCTACTTCTTTAATTCAGGTTGCCGGAAGGTGTGCTAGAAATATAAATGGTGAAGTTATAATGTATGCAGATACTGTTACAAAATCTATGAAAAAGGCAATCGAAGAAAGCGCGCGCAGGCGTGAAATCCAGATCGAATATAATAAAAAACATAACATTACCCCACGATCAATTGAATCTGCGGTAAAAGAAGGGATAGAAATATACCTGAGAGAAGAAGAAAAAATCTACCAGCAACTGGGTTTAGACGATAAAGAAGTTGACTTGCATCAAATAGTAGCCCAGCTTGAAAAAGAAATGTATATTGCGGCAAAAAATTTGCATTTTGAAAAAGCAGCTCAACTTCGCGATAAGATTAAGAATTTAAAAAAGGCTATTGAAAAAAAATAAAACTGTTAAAATAAATATTTAGATGAATATGGAGACCGGTGAAATGATTGCTGTTGATATTGGAAATACCAGTATAAAATTTGGTGCTTTTTATAAAAAGAAATTAAAAGAAGTTTTCTTTCTGCAAAGAGAGAAGGCAAATAAGAAAACTGTAAAAAAAGTTTTATCAAGCTTTGATAAAAAATCTCCAATCATTCTTTGTTCAGTTGTGCCTGAGATTAACGATCTATTTTTAAACCTAAGGCAAGATGTCTATCTGGCAGGAGATGACTTAAAGATACCGATAAAATGCTTATACGATAGGGATAAAGTTGGAGATGACCGGCTGTTAGCTGCTTATGCGGCAAAAAAAATAGAAAATTCTTTGAGATTAGTAGTTGATTTTGGAACTGCGATAACTTTAGATTTTATCTCAAAAAAAGGAGACTATCAGGGGGGAATTATCTTACCCGGAATAAATTCAACTTTGAAAACATTTAAGAGTTGTGCGCTTTTACCTGATCATATCAAAATTAAAAAAACAAAAAAAATAATTCCCAAAAATACCTCCGAAAGTATTAATAAAGGGCTTAAAGATGGCTTTAGTTTAATGATTAATGGATTAGTTGATAAATATCAAAAAAAATTAAAATTTTCTCAAAAAGACAAAATATTGATAACTGGCGGAGATTTTTCAATAGTTAAACCATACCTTAACTTTAAATTTCGATACAAAAAACACCTAGTTTTACAAGGATTATTCTATCTTTATCAAGATTTTTCAAGTAAAAATTCATAACTACTTGCCGGGTAGATATTTAAAAAAATAAAAAAAATTTTAGAAAAGGCTTGACATTTAGTGACAAATCAGTAAAATAATTAGCACTCTTACCTAGAGATTGCTAATTTAGGCGATTATAAATATTAAAAACGTGTTAAGGAGGTGTAATATGAAGGTTAAACCTTTAGGTGACAGAATTTTGGTCAAGCAGGTAGAAGCAGAAGAAAAGACTGCAGGAGGAATTGTAATCCCTGATACTGCCAAGGAAAAGCCGCAGCAGGCTGAAGTAGTTGCTGTAGGTGAAGGAAAGAAAAAGGAAGATGGCTCACTTATTCCTTTGTCGGTAAAAGAAGGGGATCGTGTTCTTTATGGAAAGTATTCTGGTACTGAAATTTCAATTGAAGGACAAGACTACTTGATCGTAAAAGAAGAAGATATCCTTGGAATCGTAACATAAGTTAAGGAGGTAACGTATGGCTAAACAACTATTATTTAACGAAGAAGCACGGCGAGCTGTTTTGAGCGGAGTTGAGCAGTTAGCTAAAGCAGTAAAAGTCACCTTAGGCCCTAAGGGAAGAAATGCTGTTTTAGAGAAGAAATTTGGCTCACCTACTATTACCAAAGACGGGGTAACAGTAGCTAAAGAAATGGAAGTTGAAGAACCTTTTGAAAATATCGGGGTTCAACTTATAAAAGAAGTTGCAGAAAAAACTTCAGATACAGCTGGTGACGGGACAACCACCGCTACAGTATTAGCTGAAGCAATTTTTAAAGAAGGCCTTAAAAATGTCGCTGCCGGAGCAAACCCAATGGCTATAAAGAGAGGGATTGATAAAGCAGTAGAGGCAGTAGTTGCTGAAATTAAGGGCCTTTCAAAAACAATTGAAGGGAAAAAAGAGATCGCTCAAGTTGCAACAATTGCAGCTAACGGTGATTCACAGGTTGGCGAACTTATTGCTGACGCAATGGAAAAAGTAGGAAAAGATGGAGTAATTACAGTTGAGGAAGCAAAGTCAATGGCGACAACCTTAGATACAGTAGAAGGAATGCAGTTTGATCAAGGCTATCTTTCACCTTACTTTTCAACTGATACAGAAAAGATGCAGGTAGCATTAGATGATCCATTCATCTTGGTCTATGAACAAAAGATATCAAATCTTAAAGCTATGCTTCCTTTGCTTGAAAGTGTTGCCAAAGCAGGGAAGCCGCTTATGATTATTGCCGAAGATATCGAAGGAGAAGCCTTAGCAACATTGGTTGTAAACAAAATTAGAGGCACACTATCTTGTTGTGCGGTAAAAGCGCCTGGATATGGTGACAGAAGAAAAGCAATGCTTGAAGATATCGCAACCTTAACTGGTGGTAAATCTATCTCTGAAGATTTAGGAATTAAGTTAGAAAATGTAACTTTAGAAGATTTGGGAAGAGCAAAAAGAGTAAGAGTAGATAAAGAAAACACCACAATAGTTGAAGGCGCAGGCAAAAGCGAAGATATTCAAGCTAGAATAAAACAGATTAAAACTCAAATTGATGAAAGCGATTCAGACTATGATCGTGAAAAACTTCAAGAACGCCTAGCTAAGATTGCTGGAGGAGTTGCAGTAATTAACGTTGGGGCTGCAACCGAAACTGAAATGAAGGAAAAGAAAGCAAGAGTTGAAGATGCTCTTCATGCAACTCGTGCCGCTGTTGAAGAAGGAATTATTCCTGGCGGAGAGGTTGGCTTGCTTTACAGTATTCCCGCTCTAGACAAAGTTAAGGCAAAAGGTGAAGAAAAAACTGGCGTTGATGTTATTCGCCGTGCACTTGAGGCACCGATTCGTCAACTAGTTTTTAACGCCGGCGTTGAAGGTTCAGTTATTGTGGAAAAACTAAAGAGTGAAAAGTCACCACGTGGCTTTGACGCAACTAGTGAAGAAATTGTTGATATGTTTGAAAATGGGATAATTGACCCTACCAAAGTTGCAAGAACTGCTTTGCAGAATGCAGCTTCAATTTCTTCTCTTTTAATTACAACTGAAGCAGTAATAGCTGACAAGCCGGAAAAAGATGACGGTAAAGGACCTGGCGCTGGTGGCGGAATGCCCGGCGGAATGCCAGGTGGAATGCCCGGTGGAATGGGTATGTAAGTAAAGGCTTAAAACAATGCTAAAAAAAGGGGCTGTCTAATTAAGGCAGTCCTTTTTTTTGTTTATAATTTATTAGTTTGTGTTATAATTCCATAATTAAATAAAACAATAAAGATACCATGAAGACAAACAACAACTTCCAACTTACAAGTTTAGTAGCCGACAATTTACAGGTAGGATTATTTCGTTATTCTTTGGCACCTGAGGAAAAGTTTATTTCTTTTAACGACTCCTTTCTAAATTTAACTGGCTTAAGCAGGGCGGAGCTATCTTTTAAAAAAATAGATAGTTTGTTTTCTTCTCAAAGCGATAAAAATATCTTCTTCAATCTTCTTAAGCGCGGCGGGCCGGTAAAACTATTTCATACCAAATCAAAAAATAAAAATAATTGGGTAGCAGTTTCGGCTTCAATTGTCTATACCCAGAATCAGCAAAAGATTATCGAAGGTATAATTCAAGATATTTCGCATCAAAAGAAAATGCATGACCATATATTCGTTGAAAAACATTTTCTTGAAAATCTTTTGGATAATCTTCCCGATGCAGTTTACTTTAAAGATATAGAGAGCCGGATTATAAAGGCAAATAAATTTTATATTCAAGGAACCGGCCTTTCTAAAGAAGAAATAATGGGAAAAACTGATTTTGATTTCTTTTCTTTTAAGCAAGCTCAAGAGATGTTTAAAGATGACCAGCAAGTATTAACTACCGGCAAGCCGCTTGTTGGTAAAATTGAAAAAACTACTCTTTCTAACGGACAAAAAAATCAAGTTATAACTACAAAGATACCCATGCATGATAAGCAAGGAAAGGTTATCGGAACTATGGGGATAACCCGGGATATAACCGCTCATGCAAACCTAGAGGAAGAGAAGTTTTCGATGATGATAAATACACTAGAGGTGTTAGGCAAAGCCTTGGAGTTGAGAGACCCTTATACTTTTAATCACACTCGTTTTGTGGCAAAGATTGCCCAAGATATTGCCTCCGAGCTAAGGTGGGATGCGCATCGGCTTCTCGGGGTAAAATTGGCCGGAGAGCTTCATGATCTTGGTAAAATTGCTATCCCGATTGATATTTTAAACCGGCCCGGTAAATTATCCGACCTTGAGTATAGCCTGATTAAAGAACATTCCCACAGTTGTTATGAATTAATGAAAGATTTTGCTTTCCCGTTTCCTTTAGCTAAAGCAGTATATCAACACCATGAGCGGATTGATGGCTCAGGCTACCCCCAAGGTTTAACTTCAAAAGAGATTATCACCGAAGCTAAAATCCTAGCAGTAAGTGATGTGCTGGAGGCAATGACTAGTCACAGGCCTTACCGGGAAGCTTTAGGGGTTGAGACGGCAAAAAAAGAATTAAAGTCCGGAAAAGGTTCAAAGTACGATCCTGAAATTGTCGATATTGCCCTAAACTTAATTGAAAAAAATAGCAATGAGATTTTTTGGAAAAATTAATAATTTTTAACTTGCACTTTTTTTAAATTCATGATATAAACTTGCCTTACGTCGGAGGAAAAATAAACCTTAAAAACAAAATAAAACAAAATGAAAGAAGTAAAAATATTTGCTAGAGCCGGGCAAGGAGCGATCACCACAGCTACCATATTAGGTGAAGCTCTTTTTTATGAAGATAAGTTTTCTTATGCATTTCCCCATTTTGGGGCAGCTCGGATGGGGGCTCCGATGAATGCTTTCTTAAGATTTGACCAAAAGCCGATAAGGCTTCGCTCGCAAATTTATAATCCTGACTATATAATTGTGATAGATCCGACTTTGATTGAGCCAGAGAAATGTTTTGACAATCTAAAGGATGATGGTAAAGCTGTTGTGGCAATTAGAGAAAATACAAATATTCCTGATAAGCAAAATATAACTATATCTAGCTTACCGGCTGAAAAAATTGCCTTAGATATTATCGGCAGGCCTTTTGCTAACACCGTTCTTTTAGGCGCTTTTTCTAAAGCAACCGGCCAAGTAAAGCTAGAATCAATCTTAAAAGCAGTAGAAGGTAAATTTAAGAGTAAACCGGAAGTTTTAAAAAAGAATATAGATGCTGTAAAAAAGGGCTACGATAATGTTTAGTATATTAGCTGCAAAACCCAAATCGTCACAAAGAAATAAAACTGGTTCTTGGCGCTCAACAAAAATGCCTCACTTTTTAGAAAAAGAGTGCATAAATTGCGGCCTTTGTAAGTTTGTCTGCCCCGAAGGTTGTATCGAAGGCGAAGAAAAAAATAAATATTCTGCTGATTTTGACTATTGTAAGGGCTGTGGCCTTTGCGCTTATATTTGCCCTAAAAATGATATAGAGATGGTTGAAAATAAACCACAAAGCAGTAATTCAGAAAATAAAGAAAACGATAAGGAAGCTGATAAGTAACTATGAAGAAATTTATTGAAGGTTCATTTGCGATGGCAGAAGCGGCAAAACTTTGCCGGCCCGGTGTTATTGCTGCTTATCCGATTACTCCCCAAACTCATATTGTTGAAAATCTTTCTCAATTTATAGCTAACGGTGAACTTGATGCTAAATCAGTAAATGTTGAAAGCGAACATTCTGCGGCTTCTTGTGTTCTTGGAGCACAGGCTGCCGGAAGCAGAAGTTTTACCTGTTCAAGCTCACAAGGTTTAATTTTAATGTCTGAGGTCTTGTTTTGTATTGCTGGGATGCGCCTGCCGGTAATGTTAGTTTGTGCCAACCGGGCACTTTCGGCACCAATAAATATCTGGAATGACCAGCAAGATTCAATTGCAGTAAGAGATGCCGGTTGGATTCAACTTTATGCCGAAAATAATCAAGAGGCAGTGGATTTAATTATCGCCAGCCACAAGATCGCCGAAGATTCGAAGGTGATGCTTCCGGCGATGGTTAATGTTGATGGTTTTATTTTAACCCATGGTATGGAAGTAGTGGATATGCCTGATCAGGAAGATGTAGATAATTTTTTACCCAGTTACAACCCTCCCTATAAACTTGACGTTAATGATCCGATGAGTTTTGGCTTGCTAGGAACTCCGGATGTTTACCAGGAAACTCGTTATGCAATTCAAAAAACTTTAGCGGATGTCTTAGGAATGATTCCTGAAGTTGGCAAAGAGTTTAAAGATAAATTCGGCCGCGATAGCTTAAGGCTGGTAGAGGAATATAAAACAGCAGATGCTGAGACTATCCTAATTGCGATGGGTTCAGTTTGTGGAACTATAAAAGATGTAGTTGATACCCAAAGAGAAAAAGGCAAAAAGGTAGGTTTGCTTAAGATAGTAAGTTACCGCCCCTTTCCTAAAGAAGCCCTAAAGAAAGCTTTAAAATCAGCAAAGCATATCGGTGTTGTTGACAAGGATATATCATTAGGTTCAGATGGTGCGCTATATTCTGAAATTAAATCTCTTCTCTCATCAGGCCAAAAAGTAAGTGGTTTTGTGGCTGGCTTAGGCGGCCGAGACATAAGACCTGCTAGTGTTGAAAATATAATTGAGATGACTGTAGGAGAAGAAAATAGTTGTAAATTTGTTGATTTAAATAAAGATATACTTTGGAACGAATTTAAAACAATTTAAAATTATGAGTAAAAAACATTTCCAAGAAAATTGTTATGTTTCCGGCCATACTGCTTGTGCCGGTTGTGGCCAGTCAATGGCAGTTAGAATTGTAATCAATGCTGCCGGCAAAGATACTATTACCTCAAATGCTACCGGCTGTCTGGAAGTTTTCTCCAGTAAAGCGCCCGAGTCCGCTTTCGGTGTACCCTGGATTCACTCTTTATTTGAAAATTCTGCGGCAGTGGCAAGCGGTGTAGAAACTGCCCTAGTTCATCAAGGTAAAAAAGAAGGCATTAACGTTATCGCCCAAGCTGGGGATGGAGGAACTGCCGACATCGGCTTGCAGGCCTTATCCGGGATGCTAGAGAGAGGACATGACGTATTATTTGTCTGTTACGATAACGAAGCTTATATGAATACCGGCATCCAGCGCAGTGGCTCAACTCCGTTTAATGCTAGTACAACCACTTCACCGGCGGGAAAGAAATCATTTGGAAACCCTCGGCCCAAGAAGCCAATGGTAGAAATTTGCGCTGCCCATCATATTCCTTATTCGGCAACAAGCTCTGTTGCAAATCCTAAAGATATTGAAATTAAAGTAAAAAAAGCTTTAAAAATTAAAGGGCCAAAATATCTACAAATTCATGTTCCTTGTCCCCTAGGCTGGAGGATAGATTCTTCTCAGACTATAGAGGTTGCAAAACTTGCAGTTGATACCGGCCTTTATCCTTTGGTTGAATATGAATACGGTAAGTTAACTAAATCCCGCAAAACAAGCTCACCTAAGCCTGTATCTGAGTATTTAAAAGCACAGGGCCGTTTTCGCCATCTTTTAAAAAACGAAGAAGCTTTAGCTGCGGTCCAAAAAGTTGCTGATAAAAATATCGAGTATTACGGGCTCAAAAGTTAAAGATTAATATTATTGGGGAATTTCTAACTGGAAGGATAACTTTTTACTTAAGCTATTTAGATAGTCCATTCTTTCTTTTGTTTCTTTGTTGAGTTTAATGGTTTGGTAGTAGTCTTGTTCTTCTTCTTTAAATTTATCAGGATCGATATCAGTTTTTTCATTTAACTTTATAACATAGGCTCCGTTTTTTTTAATTAAAGGTTCATCAGATACCTGCCCTTCTTCTAGATCAAAGAAAACCAGGTTACTTATTTTTTGGCTTAAACCTAGGCCCTGGATGTAGTCAGAGTATTTAAAAAAGTCAGTTTGGGTAAATTCAATTTCTTCTCTTTTTGCGTAATTTTCTAAATTCTTATTTCCGGTTGATTCAACTTCTTCTATTATGTTTTCGGCCATCTCTTTTGCCTGAGCTTCTTTTTGGTCTTTTAGGTAACTCTCTTTAACTTCATCTTGGATTTGGGAAAAAGATGGCACCGATTCTTTTTGTTCATCTATTTTTTGAAAGATAAAAACCTTTTCTTTTACCTCAAAGGGTGGGCTAATTTGGCCTTGATCTAAGGTAAAAAGAATTTGATTGATTTGCGGGGCGTAGCCGATATCTTCAATTGGCTGGTTTTTGCTAAAAAAATCAGTTTCTTTTATTGTTGTATCTTTTAAACTTTCTAAGTCATTAGTTTTTTCTAAAGATGAAACTATATCTTCTGTTTTTTTCTTATCTGGTTGAAGGCTAACATATTTTACCTTTATCTTAGATTCTCTTTTGAAAAGATCTTTATTTTCTTTATAAAAATCTTCTAAGACAGAAGCCGGAATGTTTGTATCAATCTCTATAGATTCGTAGGGAATAAACAAGTAAGTTATCTTAGCTTCTTGGTTCTCAGTCTTGTAAGCCTTTTTAACTTCTTGATCGGTAACTTCAACATTAATATGTTTATTAAATAGTTTTTCTCTTCTTAGGACGCTGCGTACGTATTCTTCAAAGCTACGAGCTGAAAAACGCCGGCCGATCTGCCGGCGCAGGTATTCTATAAATTGCTGGTAGCGGTCTGATTCAAACTTATCGTCAGAGGAAAAATAAGAGATCTCTTGGATATGGTTGATAACTTCTTGGTCGGTTACCTTAATCTTTTCTTTATCTGCCTGGTAGAGCAAAAGATAGAAGTTACCGGCTAATCTATAGATATCTTGAGTTTCGATTTTTTCTTCTTCATCGACATTTGTTAAAAAATAGATTCGGGCTAGATCTATATAAGGCATAAAATCATCTCTGGTTATTGGTTCTTGTTCAATTTGGCCAACTACATTTTCTTTATCGCCGCGCATGGCAGAACTGCCCCAGAGGACAAAAGCCGGTACAATAATAAGAAGCATCGCCCAAAGAATACGTTTTTTGTGTTTCTCGGTTAATTTAATAAACATATTGTTAATATATTAACTAGAATTTAAAAATCTTCAAGCTTTTTCTGTATCACAGATTATACAAAAAGATTGCAATTATTAATTCGTCATTGCGAGGCGGCGAAGCCGCCGAAGCAATCTTTATTTTACTTATCACAAAACATTCAAAAATTTGTTTTCTCTTTTGCTAGTTTTCTCTTTTAAAAACGCTTGAAACTAGGCTGTATATATGTTATAAAATGGGTGCTGTTTGATAATTCGGGGGTGAATGGACTCGACCTAAAAGGTGATGCGAAAGGGAGCATGCCGAGGATGTAAGTTGCCTGCGACAGTGGTACTTGCAAAAAATTAACTGCAGATAACACATCTGTTACAACTCCTGCTTACGCTGTAAGTTAAGGAGGCTCTTATGTCCCGACGTTCGCACTTTGTGCTTAGTCGGGATTCCGACTTCCGATACTCACTTAATTTGATCGGAACGTCGGAACTTTTCTGCCTCGGAAAGTATAAGGGTTCGGTTATGAGGCTCGGAGTAAGTTTTTGCTTTTCGGGCTTGCTCTTAAAACCAAGGAAAGCTGCTTCCTGGTAAATCCTGCCTTTTGGAGTTATCAGGAAAAAGCCAAAGAAAAGGCTAAGTATGTAGAATCCTTTTGCTGAAATTTTAGGGACGCGGGTTCGATTCCCGCCACCTCCACCAATTATCATCGTCCCCGTCATTGCGAGGCGGCGAAGCCGCCGAAGCAATCTCAGTATTTTTA
>JAWOBO010000068.1:0-3461 GCA_046484225.1 Candidatus Omnitrophota bacterium
TTATTATAAGTATTTAATTTTTTCGGATTATGATAAACTACTAAAGTTTTTGAAAAAAGGCCGAATGAATAACTATTTTTAGGTATCTTTATTAATTTATTTTGCCAGTTAATTTTTTGAGTTTTTTGGGTAAAGAGTTTTTTATCTAAAATCGGCCGCGGGCAAAATTTCAACTCGCCTCTTTTATCAAGAGAAAATGGCTTGGGGCCTAAAGATAACAACACCCAGATATTAAGAAGCTCAGCGGTGGCTCCGGTAAGGCGGGCGACAAAGCCTTTACCGTGAATTGTTTTATCGGGATGGCGGGAGCTAGCTAAAAAAGATGAGTTCTCTAAAATACTGCGGCCATAAGTTTTTGGATTCTGATAACAAATTGCCGCCTGGTTAAATTCGGTAAAAAATTGAGGATAGAGCTCCGCCTTTAATAACTCTAATAAATACTTATATTCCATATGGAGCCAAATCGACTCATTCTCGAGCCAACCGGGCGTAAAAATACGGCTGCGGCCAATATCCAGTGATTCCTGGGCTAAAGATTCATTAAGCTTATACATCTTTAACTTTTTGTCATAGAGAGGCGATTTTTTGACGTTTTGATAAAGAGATTGCTTCGTCAGTCGCTTCGCTCCTTCCTGGCAATGACAGCGAAGGGCGCTGACAATGCCTTCTAAGAATAAAGGTAAATTATGACGCTGAAAAGTTAACGGAATCGGATGATGATTTGTCTTTTTAAAATCAGTTACCTGGTAAGTAAAATAGGTCGGATAAAGTTTTCTCTTTTTATCTTTTGCCCGCTTTAGGCCGGAATCAATTTTTTTAATTAAATTATCTAAAAATTTATTTAAGTTAGAAATCCCTAAATTATTCTTTTTAGCTGATAAAAAATAAAAAGCTCTTTGTCTAAAATTTTCTTTTAACTTATTTGACTGATCCCAATAAATGAAATTTCTGCGCCGGGAGCTATCCCGATTGTAAGCAGCTATCAGTTTATCCAAAGAGTTGAAAAAGCGGTAAACAGTTTGGGAGAGCTGGATAGGTTTAGGTTGAGGTTGAGCTAAAGCGTTTTTTAAAAGCAGAGCTGCCCGCTTAAGTTCAAAGGTCTCACAAAGCGATGAACCAAACAAGGCCGGCAGGCCATTTACCGAATCACACCAACCGGGCTTATCAGCCTCCATCTCTAACCCCAGGCCATCAGGATCAAAGGAGGCAGCTTTATTTAAAATCAAAACTAGAAGTTTTTCAATTAGGTGAGTTTTATAAACTTTATTATCATCACTGCGCAAGAGATGCTTGTCTTGTTTTCTCACCTTTAGTTGTTTTGCTTTTTGATTATCAACTTCCAAAGACTCGCCTTGATAAACTTTACCCCGGCGCAAAACATATCTTTGGTTTCTTGGTTTTACCTTATATTTGTCATCAAAAAAAGTAAATTCGGTATTAAAAAATAAATCTTTTAATTTATCGGGGAAAACCAAAAGGAAATTTTCGATTAAATCCAGAGTGTAACGCCAATGGTCAATCCAATAACCTTCTCCGTGAGAAGCTTGCGGCTTTCTTTTGGCTTCTGTTAATAAATTAAGAACCAGCCCCTCTTTGTCAGTTACACCATCTTCGGGGATAAGTAAGTCAAAGAACTCACCCAGATAAAAACCTTTGGTTAAAAGGTGCTGGAACTTCTTTTTGGTTATATTGTATTGCTTTAATAACTTTTTGGCCTGATTGGCTTCAAAGTAAAGCTTTTGGCCCTTTACTACTAAGGGGTTAAAGCCGTCGATTTGGCTAAGATTGAGAAAATAACGGATATTGGCTTTACCCAAAGATGGCTTAAAAAATAAATCCATCCTCCGGTTTTGATTGACATCGCGATAGTTGCCCTGGCCCTCGGAAAAATAGGAAGGGGAAAGGTTAAAGTAGTTATAGTCGCGTTCCGGATCCCCGTGTTTGCGGGAAAAAATATAGTAAGGACAACTCTTAGAGCCTTTGGGCTGATAAGGAAAACCTCCTCTTAAGATATTATCAAGATAGCTTGAACTAAGATAGTTATCAAATTGAGGCTGGCCCGATAAACAAAAAGCATTACTTTTTATATCTTTGATAATTTCATTATTCTCCTTTTCTTTTGCTTCTAGATATTGCGCATCGATGCCTTTAACTAGTTGTTCTATTGTTTCGGTATCAAAAGCCGCCCCAAATAAGTTAGAAAGGGTAAAAGACTGATTTGGTTTTATCTTTAGTTTAAGATAACTAAAAGCAGCCGGAGTTTTACCTGAGGTTACCTGTCTGCCGCCGGGGCTAAATCCTTTAGTTAAAAATTTATCCGGGCGGCTGTAGGAGAGATTACCGCCGAAAATTTTGGCCGGATCAACGATTAAAGAAGGGTGGCTTTTTTTACCTTCGGCCTGAACAAAAGAGTAGTTAAAGTTCGCCCCTTCTATATAGGTAGTCTGGCTTACATCGGCCGGGTCCACTATCAGGCGAAAAAGGCTATAATTTTTTTGTTGATAGCTATGCATCCAAGCTTCCAGAGTTCTTGACATATCTTTTAACATTCCATTTGAAGCTCCGTAAGGAACAACCCTGGCCAATCCATCTAAAAGTTCTAACTCCAAAGTTTTTTTCGATAAATTCTTAAAGGTAACCCTTCGGGCTAAGGTTCCCGCTGCCTGATTAGGCAAAGTAAGATACCTAACATCAGTTTGTAGGCCTAATTTTGGATTTTTATCTGTCAACTCTAGGCAACCGGATGAGATAGCCATATCTTGGGAAACCTTTAAAGATTTTTTCTCGATACTAAAGGGCTCATAGAAGTTATCTTTACTGTCTTTTATAAAGGTACGAAAACCAAAATAAGGTGTTAGGCTGTAAGCTTTATTGGCAGGATAAAATTCGCTAATTGCGCCATCTTTGTCCCGGAGACCAAAGCTGGATATTGCCTGGCCGCGATTAAGGTAAAAAACCCAAAGCGGTATTCCAAAACTACCGGCAATCCCCGGTAAAAAGTTAGAAAAAGGACTGGCTTGATTGTAATCTTTAATTACAAATGTCCCGTTTTTTTGTAAGTTGTAAGTTGACATATATAAGTCCTAAGTCCTAGGTCCTAAGTCCTAGGTCATGGTTAGCGGGTGAATTTAGTTAAATAGGCTGCGCTGATAATCTTTATAGCTTCTCCCAGAATAAAGGGATAAAGGCCGGCAACAAGAGCAGCTTGTAGAGGCAACTTATAGATAGAAACCAGCCAAATTAACCCAAAGCTATAGATAATAGCTGCAGCTGAGAGAAAAGAAATTAGGTTTTTAGCAAATGTTTTAGAATTTTTAAAAACAAAGGGAATCACTAAGCAGGAAACCAAAAAACCTAAAATATAGCCTCCGGTAGGGCCGGCCAGATAAGAGATACCCAATGAGTTGCCGGCAAAAACAGGCAATCACAAAATCACAGCCGCCAGATATAAAATAACCGAA
>JAWOBO010000051.1:0-12047 GCA_046484225.1 Candidatus Omnitrophota bacterium
ATTGAAAAAGACCGATCAAGTTATTAAAGAAGTGGTAAGTTTGCCCATTTATCCTTTCATGAATCAGAAAAAGATAAATTATGTTATCAAGCAGGTAAAGAACTTTTTTAATCTTGAACATTGAACGTAGAACGTTGAACGAAACAATAACTAAATGATTGCACAAGACACACACACAAGAACACTTATAAAGACTATTTCCTGGCGCTTCTTTGCGACTTTAATTACTATTATTGTAGTCTTGATCTTTACTGGTAAGATTAAATTAGCTTTTACTGTTGGTGGTGTGGGGATAGTCGCCAAGCTTGTTTTATATTTTTTCCACGAAAGGTTCTGGAATAAAATTCATTTTGGACGCAAAAAAATAACTCCTTTTGTTTTATGGTTTACCGGCCTTCCTTCTTCAGGTAAAACTACTTTAGCTGATAATTTATATGATAAATTAATTGCTAAAGGGTATGTTGCCGAAAGGCTTTCAGGTTCAAGAATTCGTCACTTGATAGATCATACGGGGTTTTCAAGAGAAGACAGAGGCCGCCATGCTAGAAAGGTTGGTTTTTTAGCCAGCTTGTTAGAGAAAAATAATGTAATCGTGGTAGCTTCTTTTATTTCTCCTTATAAAGATGACCGTGACTTTGTAAGAGATGAATGCAGTAATTTTATTGAGGTTTACATGGATACACCAATTGAGGTTTGTAAAAAAAGAGATAATGATAATTTATATAAAAAATCCGAACAAGGTTTGATAAAAAATGTTACCGGGATTGACGCTCCTTATCAAGAGCCAAAGAATCCGGAAATAAAGATCAACACAACGAATTTATCGGTTGAACAATCTGTAAATAAAATATTCAATTATTTAGTTAAAAATAAATTTATTGAATTTTAAATAAATTAAAAAGGAGGTCTTATGGGATTTGTAATTGCAGTTATTGTGATAGTTGTTATTGCTATAACAATGTATTCCTTGAAACAATTAAATGAAAAAACTTCCGGTATATATAGGCAACTAGCCGCAAAGAAAAATGGTAGAGTGGCAAAAATGCCTTACGTTAAGGCTATACCTGCTTTAGAAATACCAGTGGAAGAAGGTAAAGTTTTTTTTAACATTGCTCCGAAAAAGATAAATTTTGTTGTCATCTCTCCAGAACTTAAAAATTATATTCATTTATGGGTTGCTGAAGCTAAAAAAGTAGGTGCTTTTAAATTAGGTGATCCAGAATTTGATCAAAGATTTAATATCTGGAAAGGACCGGAGGATAAAGAAGTTTTAAAAAGCAAGTTTGATCAAAATTGTAGACAGGCTTTACTTAATTTAAAACAAGAAGTGTTAAAGAAAGCAAAAAATATTTGGATTGAACTGATTCATGTTAAGCCACAGGATAATACATTTTCAATAAAAATTGAAAATTATCTTCTTACTAAAAAAGGGATGACTATTGAACCGGAAAAGATAGAAGTTTATGAAGCAATTTTAGATAAATGTATTAAAGCATACGAAGCTTTTAAGCAATCGGCTAAAAAATGATAATATGAGCAAAAGAATAGAACAAGGTTTTGTGCTTTGGTTTACGGGCCTACCGTGCTCGGGTAAAACTACTGTAGCTGATAAAGTGGCAGAAGTTTTAAGAAAGCAGGAAAGAAAGGTTGAACGCCTCGATGGAGATATTCTCCGAAAATCCCTTTCTGCTGATTTAGGGTTTTCTAAAGAAGATAGGCAAGAAAATATAAAGAGGGTAACTTTTATTTCCAAGCTTCTTTCCAGAAATGGTATCGGAGTAGTTACTACTTTTGTTTCGCCTTATCGGGATATTCGTAATAAGGCAAGAAAGGAGGTAACTAACTTTATTGAAGTATTTGTTGATTGTCCGCTTGAAGTTTGTAAAAGAAGAGATGTTAAAGGAATGTATAAATTAGCTGAAACCGCCCAAATTGAAAACTTTACCGGTGTTTCAGACCCATACGAAAAACCAAAAAGTCCAGAAATTATAATTGATACCGACAAAGAAACCGTTGAAGAAAGCTGCCAAGAAATTTTAAAATATCTAAAAAGTAAAAGTTTTATTTGATTTCTTTGTCATTGCGAGGAGCAAAATGCTTTTACTTGTCATTGCGAGGAGCAAAGCGACGAAGCAATCTCTATAATAGTATTAAACAAACTTAAAAAATAACTATGGAAAATGGATACAAACTATCTTATCTAGACAATCTTGAATCAGAAAGCATTCATATCATGCGGGAGGTCTTTGCGGAATTTGCCAAACCGGTTTTACTTTATTCAATTGGCAAAGATTCAAGTGTACTTTTGCGCCTGGCTCAAAAAGCTTTTTATCCGGCCAAAATACCTTTTCCGCTGATGCATATTGATACTTCTTATAAAATGAAAGAGATGATTAATTTCAGAGATAAAATTTCTGCCAAAGAAAATGTTAATCTTATTGTCCATCGCAATGAAAAGTATATTAAAAAAAGAATGCATCCTTCAAAGTTCGGAATGGATAAATGTTGTAAGTTTTTAAAAACTAAGAGCTTATTAAAAGGGCTTTCCTCAAATGAATTTGATGCTGCACTTGGCGGTGCCCGCCGGGAAGAAGAACGTTCTCGAGCCAAAGAAAGAATATTTTCTTTTCGTGATCAATTCGGGTCCTGGGATCCCAAAAACCAAAGGCCGGAGCTTTGGAGCATTTATAATGCAAGAATTAATCCTAGCGAATCAGTAAGGGTGTTTCCCCTTTCAAATTGGACAGAGCTTGATATCTGGCACTACATAAAAAGAGAAAAGATTGAAATAGTGCCTCTTTATTTTGCCAAAAAAAGAAAAATCATCCGGCGCAAGGGCTTGATCCTTTTGGCTGATGAGTATAATCCACCCCAAGAAGGCGAAGAGGTGGAGGAGGCAATGGTCAGGTTTAGAACTTTAGGTTGCTCACCCTGTTCTGGAGCCATTGAATCAAAAGCTGATACTCTAGATAAAATTATTGAAGAAGTAATGATTGCCATGAAGTCAGAACGAGAAAACAGGGCTATCGATTATGAAACAGATGGGTCGATGGAAGAAAAAAAGAAAGAGGGCTATTTTTGAGATTGCTTCGCTCTTGACAAGAAAGCAGTATAATAGCATGGTTGTCAAGAGCTCGCAATGACATTGTTTTGTATTGTCGCATGAGGAATGAGATATTTTATCGTTGTCATTGCGAGGAGCGAAGCGACGAAGCAATCTCTACAATAATAAAAATATCATGAACAAAGAAAAAGACCTATTGCGATTTGTTACTGCCGGAAGTATTGACGACGGAAAGTCAACTCTTATCGGGAGGCTTCTCTATGAATCAAAAGGAATTTATAAAGATCAGCTTACCTCGATTGAAGATATTGCTAAGAAAAAAGGCGAAAAAGAGATAGACCTTTCTCTTTTAGTTGATGGCCTAAAATCTGAGCGGGAACAAGGCATAACTATAGATGTTGCCTACCGTTATTTTTCTACCCAGAAAAGAAAGTTTATCATTGCTGATTCGCCCGGCCATGTCCAATATACCCGGAATATGGTAACAGCCGCATCCACCGCTGATTTAGCTGTAATCATCATTGATGCCAGAAAGGGGGTGCTTGAGCAAACTAAACGGCATTCCTTTATTGCAACTCTTCTGGATATTCCTCACATACTTGTATTGGTCAATAAAATGGACTTAGTCGGTTATTCAGAAGATGTTTATGAAAAAATTAAAGAAGACTACTTTCAATTTGCATCCCGTCTTTCTACTCATGATATCCAAATCAAACCTATTTCTGCTTTGCGTGGAGATATGGTAGTTGAAAAAGGTAATAATATGAATTGGTATGATGGCCGAACCTTTCTTCATTATCTAGAGAGTGTAAATATAGTTTCAGATAGGAACTTAATTGATTTTCGTTTTCCGGTTCAAACCGTTTTACGCCCCCATCTTGATTTTCGTGGCTATGCCGGCAGAATTGAATCAGGAGTAATTAAGACTGGTGATGACATCGCGGTACTTCCTTCTGGGAGAAAGAGCAAGGTAAAATCAATTGAGACCTACGACCGAAAACTAGATAAAGCTTTCACTCCCCAATCGGTTGTTTTAACCTTAGAAGACCAAATAGATATTAGCCGTGGTGATATGCTGGTAAGGCAAAGAAATGTTCCCGAGATTAGAGATGAGTTTGAGGCCGAACTTTGTTGGATGGCTGAAGAGCCAATGGAAGAAGGCGGAGAGTATTTAATTAAGCATACTACAAACACAGTGCCTGTAATTTTAAAAGAATTAAGATATAAAATAAACATTAATACTTTGCATAGAGAAGAAAAAAAAGAACTAGGTTTAAACGATATGGGGCGAGTTATCATAAAGGCTCAAAAACCGATATTTTTTGACCCCTATGTTAGAAATCACAAAACAGGTTCATTTATAATTATTGATGAATTAACTAATGCTACGGTTGGAGCCGGAATCATCTGGTACCCCTCAGCCAATCTCCCCGAAACTGAAAATGGCAAGTAGCCATGCAAACAGGACAATCCTAAAAGGTAAGTTTTCCCCTGTCATTGCGAGGAACGAACGAAGTGAGTGACGAAGCAATCTCTTTACGGTCTTATCCTGAGTTCGATTTTGTTGTCATCCTGAGCCCAAAGGGCGAAGGATCTCATTCATCATAGAGATTCTTCGGCTTCGCCTCAGAATGACGCTGGGATTGCTTCGCCCTTGACAAGAGAGCAACGTAGTAGCACGATTGTCAAAGACTCGCAATGACAATAGAGATTACAAAAATTAAATTTAGAATTTTAAATTGAATAGTGTTACAATATGGGTTACAATTTATTTTATCAATTATAAATTATGGAATTAACTAGCCGAAAAATCAGTGCTCTCTTAGAACAAATCAAGAAAGCCTCAGCAGCTATTTTAGACATCTATCAATCTACTGATTTAGAAGTTGAAACTAAAAAAGATAATTCCCCTCTAACCTTAGCTGACAGAACTTCTCACAATATATTAGTTACAGAGTTAAAAAAACTTTATCCGGATATTCCCATACTTTCAGAAGAAGGCGCCGACGTAGCTTATCAACTGAGAAAGAATTGGGATTATTTCTGGGTAGTTGATCCCCTCGATGGGACAAAGGAATTTATCTCCGGTAACGGTGAATTTACAATTAACTTGGCTCTGGTTAAAGGTAATCAGCCTATTTTTGGCGTAGTTGCAGCCCCGACCAAAGATACAGTCTATTTTGCCAATAGAGGCAAAGGCGCTTACAAAAAAGAAACTAATAATCCACCCCAGCCGATAAAGGCAAATAAGGAATCTAAAGATAAAATAGTTGTTGCCAGAACTCGCTCTCATAAAAACCAAAAGGAAGAACTACTTATTTCTAAACTTGGCCAGACTGAAACCATTCATGCCGGGAGCGCTCTAAAGTTCTGCCTGGTTGCCGAAGGCAAAGCTGATATCTATTTACGCGGCGGCCCTACTATGGAATGGGATACAGCAGCTGGGGATTGCATAGCAGCTGAAGCCGGAGCAAAAACCTACACCATAGACGGCAAACCTTTTTTCTACAACAAGCAATCTCTGCTTAATCCCGGCCTAATCTGTACCGCAAATTCCGAAATTTTAAGTAAATTAGCGCAACAAACGCAATAGACGCTATGAACGCAAAGAACGCAAAGGGCTTATTCACAACTGACAAAAACAATGATCTAATCTATATATTAGATAAACCACCAAAGTGGAAAAAAGAGTATGATTTACCCGACAAAATCAAGCTCACCGGCACCTGGAAGCTAGATAAAAACCATAACCTAGTCTTAAAAACCCAAAAAACTAAAAACTATCCCAAATCCAGTCTTACTCTTTACGGGAAAATTGAAAAAGTAAATTCAGATTATCTATCTTTCCGGCTGCAAAAAACCAGTATCTCCAACTTAAGCCAAAAGCACTTAATCACCTTAAGAGGCCGCTGGCGGGCTGATAAGTTTAACCGGCTTACCTTCGAAGTTAAGAAAAAAGATAAACCGGATACTTTAAGGTTTAAAAATATCTGGGAAATTAATAAAGCAAATAAAATAACTTATATTTATAAAAAAACCCAGCTTATAACCAAGGAAAAAATAGAAGAATCTATCCAATTTGACGGTTTCTGGCAACTTACCGATAAAAATAAACTTTGTTACCGGCTAAAATACTCTAAAAAATCCCAGTTTGAATTTAGGGCACATCTTCAGACCCCCAATGTTTATCCTAAAAAAGGCACTATAAAATACAGGATAGGCATTGGTTTAGGCAAAACAAGAAAAGAAAGAACTCTTAATTTATACGGCAGCTGGAAATTCAGCCGAAGGTTAGGTTTATTTTTTGAGCTCAATTACGGAAGAGATAAAATAAAAAGGTACAAATTTTCTGCCAGAGTTAATCTAACCGATAAAGACAAAATAACCTTTAGCCTCTTAGACAGCAGAGGCAGGCCTTTAGGAATAAGGGTTAACTACCAAAGAAAGCTATTTAATAAAAAAGATATAGAATTTTTCACCAAACTCTCTAAAAAAGGCAAAGAGCATAAAGTCTTGTCAGGTATTAGACTTTATTTTTAAGCGGTAGCATAGGAAATATCCTATATTTAATATAGGATATAAGTTATTTATAACTTATTCTCTTTATGCTATAATCATTATTAACCAATTAACCAATTAACCAATTAACCAATTAACCAATTAACCAATTAACCAATTAACCAATTGTCATGAAATATTTAATACTAGCTGGCGGAAAAGGAGAAAGGCTTTGGCCGCTTTCTCGAAAACACTTTCCCAAACAATTCTTATCTTTAACTGATACAGACAAAAGCCTTCTTCGGCTTTCAGTTGAAAGAATCTCAGAGTTTGCTAAGGCTGATGATATTTATATTATTTGTCCTGATGAATACCGTTTTTTTGTAGCCGATGAACTGGAAAAAATAAATCCAAAGCTTACCCAGCATATAATCATAGAACCTTCTTCGCGAAATACTGCTCCGGCAATAATTTTAGGGGTAAGGTTTTTGTTAGATAAGGTTTGTATTGATTCTTCTGAGGCGATTTGTGTTTTACCGGCAGATCATCTTATCTCTCCAAAAGAGCTTCTATTTAAATATATTAAGCAATCTAAAAAATTGGCTAAAGAGGGTTATGTAGTTACCTTTGGCGTACCGCCTAAATTTGCCCATACTGGCTATGGTTATATTAATGTTAGTAATAATATTGATAAAACAAGCTATCAGGTTAAAAGATTTACTGAAAAGCCGGATTCAGCTACCGCTAAAGAGTTTTTACAGAAGGGAAACTATTTTTGGAATTCAGGGATATTTGCTTTCTCCGGCCAAACCATTATCCGGGAATACAAAAAATCATCCCCACAGTCATTGCAACAAAGCCAATCTCACCCCCCACCGTCATTGCGAGGAGCGAACGAAGTGAGCGACGAAGCAATCTCTATCATCGATAACTACGAATCCATCCAAAAAAACTTCTCCCGGCTTCCCAAGTTGTCTATAGATTATGCAGTAATCGAGAAAGCTTCTCGCTTAGCTATGGTTCTCCTAGAAGGTATTAGTTGGCATGATCTAGGTTCTTGGGATTCTGTATTTGAGATATTAGATAAAGATAAACAAGGAAATGCTAAGGTTGGAAAGGTAAACAGTTTTGATGTAAAAGATTCTTTACTGTTTAGCAAAGACAGGTTATTAGTAGCCTCAGGCTTAAAAGATCAATTAATAGTTGATACCAGGGATGCTTTATTTGTAGGTAAAAGAGGTAAAAGCCAAAAGATAAAAGAGATAACTAAACACCTAAAAGATAAAAATATAAAGGAGGCCAATGAAAGTGTTACTATCTATAGGCCCTGGGGCAGCTATACTATTTTAGAAGAATCCCCAAATTATAAAATAAAAAAGATAATCATAAAACCTAAAAAAAGATTAAGTTTCCAATACCATAAAAAAAGAAGTGAACACTGGGTAGTTATAAAAGGAGAAGCTAAAGTTCATATTGACAGAAAAGAATTTACTATAGCTCACAATGAAAGTGCCTTTGTTCCGCAAGGCAAAAAACATCGTCTAGAAAATCCCAAAAACTTTTCCTTAGAGATTATCGAAGTTCAATGCGGAACTTACGTAGGTGAAGACGATATCATCCGCATGGATGATGATTTCTCCAGACGATAAAAAATCAATTAACCAAGAGCTATGAGCAATGAGCCAAGAACCATAATAGTCGTCTCCGGCCTGCCCCGCTCCGGTACCTCAATGATGATGAAGATGCTGGAAGCTGGCGGCATCCAACCCTTAACCGATAACTTGCGCCAAGCCGACCCTGACAACCCCAAAGGTTATTATGAGTATGAGCGGGTTAAAAAGATTAAAGATGATCAAGATTGGCTAAAACAGGCAGAAGGTAAAGCGGTGAAGATGATTTCTGCCCTCCTAAAGCATTTACCAAAAGGTTATAGATATAAAGTAATCTTTATGGAGCGGAAAATGGAAGAAATCTTAGCCTCGCAAAAAAAGATGTTAATTCGTCAAAATAAACCAACTGATGCTATTCCTGACCAAAAAATGGCGCAATTATATCAAAAACATCTCAGAGAAGTTAAAGCTTGGTTTAAAGAACAAGATAACATTGAAGTTATTGATATAAACTATAACCAAGCCTTAAAAAATCCCGCTGAAGCTATAAAAAAGATCGAGGATTTTCTTTCTCAGAGCCTAGATACAAGCAAGATGGCCAAGATCATCGACAACTCTCTCTACCGCCAACGCCAATGATCTGTACTATTTACAAAGAATATTGGCAAACGAAAAAAAACAAATTTTTGAGCGCTCTATGATTTTAACAGGAAAATGACGTTAAGAAAATCGACGAGCCGCGGAGCGCTGGGAGGAGATTTTTAGGCATTTTTCTGTGTTTCTAGCTAAAAATTGCAGAAAAAATCATACTAGCGCGGAAAAAATTTTGTTTTTTGAGTATTTGTAAGCACATCTCTTAAATTATACAATTGATCTAAAGTGTTGGATGTCGCACGTTGAACGAACCTCTTGACAATTTATTTACATATGTTAACATTATATTGTATAAATTTATTACAAATGTAAAGGTTATAAAAGGTTAAAATTATTGAAAATGAAAGTACCTGAGTTTTCCGATAAAGAAAAAATAGAGAAAATATTAGATAAAACAGGGACTTCCTTAGCTAACCTTGCTAAAAGGCTGGAACTTCCCTATGTTACAGTTTGGCGCTGGCTCAAAAAAGGCATAAATCCCCACCCTAAGCAAAGCCGGGACATAGACCAGGTATTTAAAGAGTATATTGACTTAAGAGAAATTGTATTATTCCTTCGCAAAAAGCTTCCTAATCCTATAGAAATTCTAAAAAATAACCCGAAAATCCGGCAAAATTTTATTTTGCAGATGACTTACCACTCTGATGCAATTGAAGGCAGCCGCCTTACTCTTAAAGAAACAGAGCTTGCTATGGATGGTCAGAAAGTAAAAGGTAAAGAGATTTTTGAAATATTGGAAGCAATTAATCATAAAAATGCAATGAATTATATGTTTGAAGTGATTAAGCCTAAATTTAAGATAACTCTTGGTTATATTTTAAAATTACATAGTATAATTATGTATAACTTTAATGATAAACTTCCCGGTAAACTCCGTACCGGTTATGTTAATTTGACCAATACCGAAAAAAAACTTCCTTCGGCTCAGGAAGTTCCTTTACGGATGGATAATTTAATAAAAAATATTAACCATTATGGTAAAGACCCAATTGGAAAAATTACCAAAGATCATTATCAATTTGAAGAAATACACCCCTTCTTTGATGGAAACGGCCGCCTGGGAAGGTTAATTATGGCAAGCCAGCTCTTAAGCCAAGGTTTTGCTCCGGCTGTAGTAAAAATAGAAGATAGATACAATTATTATATGGCTTTAGGCAAAGCCGATTACGGCAATTATGATAATATCGTTCAGATGGTTTGCGAAAGCATTATGGCCGGGTATAAGTTATTATCAGTTTGAGATCATTAAATTACCAACGTCATTGTAAGGAGTGAATGAAACAAAGTTTAGCGCGAAACAGAAAATAATTTGACAAAATGTATATCATCTTGTAAAATGATTTGACAAAATGCAGGACAAATGGTAAATTATAGCTATGAATTTAGATTATTTATTAGAATTAGACAAACTGGCTCGAGACGAAGGCCGTAAATACTCTAAAAGGCGGGAACTCTATGCTGAAATTGTTTCCCAAAAAGGTAAACATTTTACCGGTATAGTCGGTTCAAGAGGGGTGGGTAAAACTGTTTTACTTAAACAAATTGCTATTCAAGCCAAAAATTCTTTTTATTTATCGGCAGATACTATAAAAGAAGGTGATTTATTTGAAATTATTAAGATATTAATCGAGCGTTACAGAATCAAATTATTATTGCTCGATGAAATTCATTTTCAAAAAGAATATCAACAAGTCCTCAAGAAGGTTTTTGATTTTTTAGAGGTTAAGTTGATTTTTACCAGTTCAGTATCTTTGTCGATATTTGAGTCGTCATACGACCTTTCCCGGCGGGTCAAGCTCTTTTATTTGCATCCCTTTTCATTTCGGGAATATCTTTTTTTTAAAGAAGATATTTCTTTAGCTCCTCTGTCGTTAGATCAAATTATAAAAAAACAATGGCCAAAAGAATATCTTCGTTATCAATATTTATTTAAGGATTATTTAAAAGGCGGCCTATTTCCTTTTTCACTTCAAGAACCCGATATATACCCTATTTTAGAAAATATACTCCAGAAAATTATTCGTAAAGATATACCTTCAGTTGCAGGGCTGCAGGTGGATGAACTTGATACTATTAATAAAGTTCTTAAATTTATCGGCAGGTCGCCGGTAGATGGAATTAATTTTTCTTCACTATCGAAAAATATTGGAATTACCAAATATAAGGCTGAACAATATATTAATTTACTGAGTAAGGCTTTTGTTTTGAACCCTGTATTTCCAAAAGGGACAAATGTGTTAAAAGAACCAAAGGTTATTATGTATTTACCGTTTCGCTTAATTTATAAAAGTTATGATCAGGCAATTGGAGCGATTCGTGAAGATTTTTTTGTAGAAGTAATGCGGATAAAGGGTTGGAACTTTAACTACCTTAAAACAAAAAGAGGGAAGAAGACTCCCGATTTTTTAATGAAACTAAAAGATAAAAATATTGTTTTAGAAGTTGGCGGTAAAAGTAAAGGCCGCAGGCAGTTTAAAGGCATAAAGCAGGAAGAAAAGATAATATTGACTGATTCGCTTGAAACAGAAGGTATTAAGAGGCCCTTATTCCTTATGGGGTTTTTATAAGTTAATACTTCTCTTCCCACACTCATATACATTTTCTCTCTTGACACCTTATTCTCACAGGCGTACAATAGTTCAATACTTGAACATCCCCTGCGTATGTGCATTATCAACGAATTTACGCTTGTCCTCCGGCTTGTCCTCTGAAGCTTCAGCGTAAGAGGAAGCCTTGGCGTAGGAGGAAATCTATACGAATAATAAGGTAAAAAATTATAAGATGCAGAAGAAGAAAATCAAATCGATTATTAAACAGGGCGAGGGGATGCATGTTGAGTTTAAAGAATGTAGAGATAAGCTCAGTAAAGAAGTTTTTGAGACCGTCTGCGCTTTTTTAAATCGTTTTGGCGGGGAATTGTTATTAGGAGTAAATGACGCCAGTAAAATTATTGGTATTAATAAGGAAAAGGAAATAGGCCGTGCCGATGAATTAGGTTCCGGAGTCAAAAAGCTTTTTAAATATTGTAAAATTTATTCCGGCAGCGATCCTGAGTTGATAGAAGAAGACATCTTCAAAACAATCATCCCGTTAGGCCGGGAAACCGAAGCAAAAACAGGTGGTATAAAAGGTGGTGCAAAAGGTGGTATAAAAGGTGGTGTGAAATTGTCAAATCGTCAGAAAGAAATTGTGGTTAATATGCAAAAAAATCCCACAATAAC
>JAWOBO010000094.1:0-11428 GCA_046484225.1 Candidatus Omnitrophota bacterium
AATAGAAATCCAAAATCAGAAGAGATAAGATCATGCACTCCCTACCTCATACGCCAATTAAAAGTAATTCAACCAAAAATAATCTGTTGTTTAGGTAATTTTTCTGTTGCTTTTATTATGAGAAATTTTAATCTGTCAGAGAAAGTTCAGTCTATAGGAAAAATTCACGGAAAGATTTTTATACCGCCTAAACTAAATTCATTAAAAATAGTGCCTTTTTATCATCCAGCCAGTGCTACCTATAACCCAAATATGATTAATATTCTGAAAAGAGATTTTAGAATGTTAAAAAATATACCGGTTTAAAAAGAAATTATTTGGATAGTCTTTTTTGGAGGTCAGAAAACCATTGTTCAAAATTATTGTATTGATTGTGGATTTGCTGGTTGACTTTTAACAATTTGTTAGATGGAATACCAAAAAAACTATTTTTAAACTCAGTTAATGTAGATTCTCCAAAAACAACATAAGCAAAGAAGTTGATAGAGATGATTATAACTATTACTAGGGTAACTGCAGCAAGAATAGACAGTGCTTTTTTAACGATTGTTTTAAGTAAGCTGTAGATATTTTTTTTCCTTTCTTGGGCTTGTTCTTCTTGATATTTCACACTAATAATTATATCATATATTTTTGTAATTTGTATTGAATTTATATATAACTGATAACTGTTTTAACTAACCGGGAAGAAACTATTGTGGCTTTGATAACTAAACAAAAGTACAAGAATTTAAAAAACAAGATGGTAAAGCTGGGCATAAAAGAAAAAGATCTTTATGAGAAGTTTATTAAAGGTTCAGGTAAGGGCGGGCAAAAGATAAATAAAACTGCCTCTTGTGCCTATCTTAAACACCTTCCTTCGGGTATTGAGGTGAAATGTCAAATGAGCCGGTCTTTGCAAAAAAATCGTTTTTTTGCCAGAAGGATTATGGTTGATAAGATCGAGGAAATAAAACTTAAAAATGAATCTGCACAAAAGAAAAAAATCAACAAAATACGAAAACAAAAAAGAAAACGTTCAAAGCGGGCAAAAGAAAAGATGTTAGAGTTTAAAAAGAGAAGGGCAAAAAAGAAAAAATTCCGTTCTAAAAAAGAACGTCCAGACTTATGAAGGGGACGTTTCCCTCGTTTATAACGTCTTGTTTAACAAAAACTTATGAGGTACAGTTTTCCAGAAATTTATGTAAAAGGGAAATGTTCCCTTTGTTTTGAAAAATTTGTGTTTAGTTGTATAATAGGTATTCGCTAAATAATAACATTTTTAATGGAGGTGAGATATGGATTTTTGGGAAGTTGTTAAAAAAAGAGCAAGTGTAAGAGAGTATAGTGATAAAAAAATCGAGCAAGAGGAACTAAAAAAAATTGTTAATGCAGCTCATCTTGCTCCCACTGCAAGAGGGGAGGAACCTTGGGAATTTGTTGTGGTTACGGAAAAAAAATCATTGGAAGAGTTAGGGGATATTACCGACCATGGTAAATTTTTAAAAGGCGCAGCTGCTGGAATTGTAGTTTTGGCTAAAGATACAAAATATTATCTTGAAGACGGTTCTGCGGCAACAGAGAATATTTTACTTGCTGCAACCTCTTTAGGCATTGGCTCCTGTTGGATTGCTGGTGATAAAAAACCTTATGGGGCCGATATTTGTAAATATCTCCAGGTTCCTGATGGGTATAAGCTAGTTAGTATTATTTCATTAGGGTATCCCAAAGCAGAGCCTAAGCCGCATCAAAAAAGATCTGTAGACGAAGCGCTACATCAAGAAAAATTTTAAAAAGGAGGAGCAATGATCAAACATATTGTTTTATGGAAAATCAAAGAATCTTATCAAGGAAAAAACAAAAAAGAGTTAATCGATAATCTTAAGGCGATGCTTGAAAATTTAAAATCGATTATTCCTGAAGTTAAAAATATAGAAGCAGGAACTAACATAAGCTCAAGTCCTGCTGCCTTAGATATTGCTCTTTATTCTGAATTTGAAACCAAAAAAGGCCTGGATTCATACCGTAATCACCCCGAGCACAAAAAAGTTGCAGAACATCTTAAAAATATAGCTTCAGCTGGATATGTAGTTGATTATGAGGTTTAACCAAAAAAGGAGGGGTTATGTCAACTTTATTTACTAAAATCATAAATGGAGAAATACCTTCTCATAAAATATTGGAAAATGATAAGTTTTTATCTTTCTTGGATATTAGGCCGATCAAACCAGGCCACACTTTAGTTGTTCCTAAGCAAGAGGTTGATTATATTTTTGATTTAGACAACCAGACTTTGTCAGAAATTTTGGTATTTTCGAAAAAAACTGCTAAATTAATTGAAAAAGCCGTTGACTGTAAAAGAATAGGGATAATGGTAGCTGGCCTAGAGGTGCCTCATGCTCACATCCATCTTGTTCCTATTACCTCTTTGGGAGACCTAAATTTTGCTAACGCCAAAGAGGCTACAGATGACCAATTAAAAAATATGGCTGAAAAAATTCGGAATTATAATTGATAAACATGACTGGTAAAGTTAGAAATAACCAATATTGCAAAGGTTGCCCGGCAATTTGCTGCAAAAATCTATCAATGGAGATAGGAAAACCTGCCAATAAAAAGGAAATAGAAGACCTAAAATGGCAACTACAATTTGATACAGTAAAAGTTTATATTCGCAAAAAGAGATGGTATCAGTTGGTGGAAGGTAAATGTATGTATTTATCGGATGATAATTTTTGTACAATCTATAAACAACGGCCAAGGAAGTGCCGCAACCATAATCCTCCTAATTGTGAACGTTATGGTAAGTATTATGATCTGATGCTAAAGCATCCAGAAGATTTAGGAAAATATTTAGCTAAGAAGAGAAAGAAATAAATAGTGTTAATTGTTAAGGGAAAAAGTTTTATTCAAGTTCTTGGAATATTTTTTCAGAGATGAACTCTGATAAGTTATGATTAAGTGAGGATATCTGGATTTTAGTTTTGTTTTCATCTATTTTATTAAAAAATAGAGCAACTTCTGTTGCATAGCTAGCTGAAGGAAATATCTGATTATAGCCCAGCGAAACTATAAAACCTTCTTTTAATGAACCCCGGTAGAGCAGAGCTTCGAAATTTTCTATTATTTTTTCTGCCTCTTTGTAACAGGTAGTTAAATCTTTTTCAAAGGTTTGACTGTAAATATCACCTTTAGTCTTGAAAGGTTTAATTCCCAATCCTGTTAAGCGTGCAGTTTCATAAGGAGAGCAGCCCAAAAAAGAAGACAACAAAAGAATAGAAAAAATTACATATTTTATTTTATTTTTTTTCATTTGCTTATATAATATCTTAATTAATGAAGTTGTCAATGTTTAAGCCTATGCAAAAGATTAACTACACTCTTTTAAGAAAACCATATCGTAGGACTATTAGTATAGAGGTCACCCCAAAAAATAAAGTCGTAGTAAAGGCTTCTAAAAGTTATCCAGATAAATTGATTAATCAGTTTATCATTAAAAAATCTAGATGGATTCAAAAACAGTTTGATTTTAATAAAAAAGTGAGGAAACCCCCTCTGGTTAGAAAATATATTTCTGGAGAGAACTACCTTTTTTTGGGTGATTACTATCAACTTTCTCTTGCCGAAGGTAAATCTGGAATCTTTGTAGATGATCAAAAAATAAAGTTTTTTGCTTCAAAAAAATATTTAGCCCGAAAAAAATACATTCAAAATAAGTTGAAAGCATGGTATAAAGAGCAAGCTTATAAAAAGATACTGGAAAGAGTTTCTTTTTATGAAAAAGTTTTAAGAGTTAATATTTCTGATCTTCGGATTAAATCTTTTAAGCGAAGCTGGGGAAATTGCTCAACTAAAAAACGAGTTAGCTTTAGCCCTTATTTAATAATGGTGCCAATTACCGTAATTGATTATGTGGTTGTGCACGAATTATTGCATATAATTGTTCCTAACCATTCAACTAAATTTTGGAATTTTTTAAAAAAAATAATTCCCGACTATAAGCAAAGAAAAAAATGGTTAGTCGTACATGAAAATCAATTTTGCATATAAAAGACAGAAGACAGAAGACAGAAGTGATCGCTAAATAAATTTATTTTTATAGTGTAAAAGTTTTAAAAAAAAGGATGAAGGATGAAAATTTTTACGTCATTACGAGGAGCGTAGCGACGAAGTAATCTTTAAAATAAATATAACATAGAGATTGCTTCGGCTTCGCCTCGCAATGACGGGTTGTTGATAAAATTTTTGACAATAAATTCATTTTTAATGGGAGGCTATGATGGATGAGATTTATGTAAGTACTGATATCGAAACGGATGGGCCGGCTCCTGGTCTGTATTCTATGTTAAGTTTTGGTTCGGCAGCTTTTAAGAAAAATAAAGAAATTATTTCTACTTTTAGTACAAATTTAGAATACCTACCTAACGCAAAACAAGACCCTGATACGATGAAGTGGTGGAAAACGCAAAAAAAAGCTTGGGTTGCTTGCCGAAAAAATTTAGAAGAACCGAAGGTGGCTATGTTGAAATATTTTAAGTGGGTAAGTGAGTTACCTGGAAAGCCGGTATTTCTTGCTTATCCGGCTTCCTTTGATTTTAATTTTATAAGCTGGTATTTTATAAAATTTGTTGGGAAAAACCCTTTTTCTTATCTAGCTTTAGATATTAAAAGTTATGCTATGGCAATATTGAGAAAACCTTTTTATAAAGTAACAAAAAATACAATGCCAAAAAAATGGTTTGACGAAAATAAAAGATCCCACGTAGCTTTAGATGATGCTATAGAACAGGGTTTATTGTTTTGCAATATTTTAGCGAATAATTGCAATAAAAAGGAGGAGGAATGAAAAAATGCAAGGTTTGTGGCGTAAGCTTGGATGGATTGATGGGCAAGATTAAAAAAATATTGTTTAACCGGTATCCATCAGATAAAGACAAAGATGTATGCAATAAGTGTATTGAAAATGTGAAGCCTAATAAATTTGAGAAAAAGGTAGATAAATTAGTCACCAGAGAAGATGAAAAATATCAATGTCCAGTTTGCAAAAGAATGATTCATCAATCTCATGCCCTAGAACATATAAAAACTGAGGAATATTTAATGAAGCTTATATCTAAAGATCATCCAAGGTGGGGTAAAGGAAAACCAGTTTGTAAAGAGTGTATAAATTATTATCGTAAATTAGTAGATGATGCTGAAATATAATAAAAAATAAGAAGATTGTAATTACAAGTGCGACAATCCTAAAAAATAAGTTCTCATCTGTCATTACGAGGAACGAAGTGACGAAGTAATCTCTAATAAAGATGATAGAGATTGCTTCGTTTTTGACAAAAAGGGCGTTAAAATACACGATTGTCAAAAACTCGCAATGACATTAGAGGCTACAAAAAACAGAAAATAAAAAGATTTACTTGACAATAAAAGAAAATATTAGATAATTAATTGATATTTTAAATGAAAGTTTATAACAAAAAAAGGCGCCCTTTCTAATTAAAACTAGGAGGGGCGCCTTTTCTAAAATTATAATTGCTAAAAAGGAGGAAGATGTAGATGTCAAAAAGAAAAGATATTAAAAAAATAATTATAATTGGATCTGGCCCGATTATAATTGGCCAGGCTTGTGAATTTGATTATTCCGGAACCCAGGCTTGTAAAGCCCTAAAAGAAGAAGGGTATGAAGTAGTTTTAGTTAATTCTAATCCGGCTACGATTATGACTGATCCCGGTATGGCAGATAAAACCTATATTGAGCCTTTGACTTTAGAAAGCGTTGAAAAAATTATAAAAAAAGAAAGGCCGGATGCTTTGCTTCCTAATTTGGGCGGTCAAACCGGTCTTAATATTGCTTCTGGGCTTTATAAATCGAAAGTATTAGAAAAATATAATGTTGAAGTTATCGGTGTTCAAATTGATGCTATTGAAAGAGGTGAAGACCGTATTGCATTTAAAGAAACTATGAAGAGATTAAATGTGCCTGTACCTAAATCAAGCCCGGCCCATTCGATCAGTGAAGCAGAAGCTATCGCTGATGAGTTTGGTTATCCGATAGTTTTACGCCCTGCTTTCACTATGGGAGGAACTGGTGGAGGCATTGCTTACAATATTGAAGAGCTTCGGATCATAGTTAACAGAGGTTTAGCTGCAAGTTTGGTTAATCAAGTTTTAGTTGAAGAATCTGTGTTAGGCTGGGAGGAGCTAGAGTTAGAAGTAGTACGTGATAAGAAAAATCAAAAGATTACAGTTTGTTTTATTGAAAATGTTGATGCTATGGGCATACATACTGGCGATAGTTTTTGTGTCGCTCCGATGCTTACCGTATCTCAAGAGTTACAGCAAAAAATGCAGGAAATTTCTTATAAAATTGTAGATGCTATTGGTGTTACCGGCGGAACCAATGTCCAATTAGCGCATAACTTGGAAGATGATAGGTTAGTTGTTATCGAAATCAATCCAAGAACTTCACGATCTTCTGCTTTAGCTTCTAAGGCTACTGGTTTTCCGATAGCTAGAATTTCTACAAAATTAGCAGTAGATATTGCTATGGATGAAATCCCTTATTGGAGAAAAGGGACTTTGGAAAAATATGAACCCACAGAAGATTATGTAGTAGTTAAATTTGCCCGTTGGGCTTTTGAAAAATTTTCTAATGCTAAAGATATGCTTGGTACGCAGATGAGAGCTGTAGGTGAAGCTATGAGTATTGGTAAAAATTTCAAAGAATCTTTTCAAAAAGCTATTCGCTCTCTGGAAATAGATAGATATGGATTAGGTGTTTTAAAGTTTAGAAAATTGCCGTTAGAAATTTTAAGGAAGAAAATATCTACTCCTTCGAGCCAACGTATTTTTTTAGTTTATGAAGCTTTACGGCGGGGTTTTTCTGTAGAGGAATTATATAAAATAACCTATATTGGCAGATGGTTTCTTAACCAGATAAAAGAATTAGTTGACTTAGAAGAGGAGTTTTTAAACTATAAATGGAAGAATCTGCCGGATCAAATGTTAATCCGGGCAAAAGAAAATGGTTTTTCTGACAAGTATTTATCTCAACTTTTTAAAGTAGAAGAAAAGAAGGTGCGTCAAAAAAGAAAAAACTTAGGTAAGGTCAGCCGTTTTGATGCAATTGCTGTAAGCGGGGTAGAGGATGCAGCATATTATTATTCTACTTACCAGGATGGCCAAGATAAAGTTCCAACTTCAAAGAATAGGAAGATAATGATCTTAGGAGGAGGCCCTAACAGGATAGGCCAGGGAATAGAATTTGACTATACCTGTGTTCATGGAGCATTTGCCCTAAAAGAAGAGGGTTATGAATCAATTATGGTTAATTGTAACCCGGAAACTGTTTCAACTGATTATGATACATCAAATAAGCTTTATTTTGAACCTTTAACTGTTGAAGATGTATTGGCAATACATGAAAAAGAAAAACCAGAAGGAGTAATTGTTCAATTTGGTGGCCAAACTCCATTAAATATTGCGCAACAATTAAAAGATAATGGGGTTAAAATATTAGGCACTTCTCCTGAGGATATACGCTCTGCAGAAGATAGAGAATATTTTCAAAAAAAGATGGATTCTTTAGGAATTTCTCAGCCGGAAAGCGGAATAGCTAGATCATCTAAGGAAGCGATAAAAATTGCCAATAAAATAGGTTATCCGCTTATAGTCCGGCCTTCTTTTGTCTTAGGTGGTAGGGCTATGGCAATAATTTACGATGAAGATATGCTTGTGCACTATAGCCGGGAAGCAATTGAAGTTAGCCCTGAGTATCCAATGCTTATTGATAGATTTTTGGAGGATGCTGTTGAGGTAGAAGTTGATGCTTTGTCAGATGGAGATGAAATTTTTATTCCTTCTATTATGGAGCATATTGAATTGGCTGGAGTTCATTCGGGTGATTCTGCTTGTGCAATACCCTCACACAGCCTTAAAGAAGAAGATATAAAAAAAATTGAAGAATACACTGCTAAAATTGCAAAAGAACTAGGGGTGGTTGGATTGATGAATATCCAGTATGCTCTTTGTGATAATAAGGTTTATATTTTAGAAGCAAATCCTCGTGCTTCTCGAACTGTTCCGGTAATTTCAAAAGTAACTAGTATTCCTCTTGCGAGTATTGCTACTAAACTAATATTAGGTAAAAAAATAAAAGACTTTAAAGAACTTAAAAAAAGAAAGCTTCCTTATATTGGTGTAAAAGAAGCAGTATTTCCTTTTAACATGTTTCCTGAAGTAGATCCAATTCTAGGGCCAGAGATGAGAGCGACTGGAGAAGTTATGGGGATAGCTAATAGCTTTGGACTTGCTTTTTATAAAGCACAAGAAGCCGCTGGTTCCAAACTTCCCAAAAAAGGTAATGTGTTGTTAACGGTTGCTGATAAAGATAAACCAAAACTTCTTCCGATTGCTAATGGATTAAAGGAATTAGGATTTATAATTTACACAACGAAAGGAACAAATTTGTTTTTAAAAGAAAAGGGTATTGAAAGCAAAATAATAAAAAAAATATATGAAGGTAGGCCTAACATTGGAGATGCTATTAAAAATAATAAAATACAACTAATAATTAATACTCCTGTTGGTTCAGAAAGCAAGTATGATGACAGTTATATTCGAATGAAGGCTATTCAGTATGGCATTGCTTACATTACTTCTATGGCAGCGGCTACCGCTAGTGTAGAAGGGATTAAGGCTATTAAGGAGCAAAATATTTTGCCTGAATCTTTGCAGGATTATTATAGAGAAAAACTAAGAATTTCTTATTAATATTTTTTAGGTTGTGAGGATTTTATAGAATGTTAAAATTGATCGGATTTGATAGTGATAAATATCTTAATCAGCAAACCCAAGCTATTTTAGAGAGAGTTAAACAGTTTGATAATAAGTTATATCTTGAATTTGGCGGAAAATTACTTTTTGACTACCACGCTCACCGAGTTCTCCCCGGTTTTGATCCAAATGTAAAAATGCGCCTTCTGCAAAAATTAAAAGAAAAAGCAGAAATTATACTTTGTATTTATGCCGGAGATATCGAAAGAAAAAAAATGCGGGCTGATTTTGGCATTACCTACGATGCTGATGCCTTAAAAGTTATTGATGAATTAAACCAGTGGGGCCTTAAATTAAGAGCCGTTGTTATTACTAGGTTTGATGGTCAGCCAGCAGCAAAAATATTTAAAAATAAGTTAGAGCGGAGGAAAATTAAAGTTTATACTCATCAATTTACCAAAGGATATCCAACCGATATTGATCGAATAGTGAGCAAGGAAGGTTATGGAGCCAATCCTTACTTAAAAACAAAAAAATCATTAGTAGTAGTAATTGGCCCTGGTCCTGGTAGTGGAAAATTAGCTACTTGTCTTTCTCAATTATATCATGAGCATAAAAGAGGTATTCAGGCTGGATATGCTAAATTTGAAACTTTTCCAATTTGGAATTTACCGCTGAAGCATCCTGTAAATGTTGCTTATGAAGCAGCTACTGCGGATATAAAAGATTATAATATGATTGATCCTTTTCATTTAGATAATTATCGGCAAACAGCTGTAAATTACAATCGTGATGTTGAGGTTTTTCCAGTTTTAAAGAGGATTTTGAAAAAAATTACTAAAAAGGCAGATATTTATAAATCGCCTACTGATATGGGGGTAAACAGAGCCGGTTTTGGTATCATTGATGATAAACTGGCCAGAGAAGCTGCTTGCCAAGAAATAATAAGAAGATTTTTTCGCTACAGTTGTGAATATGCCTTAGGCCTTACCGATAAGGATACGGTTGAACGCAGCCGATTACTGATGGAAGAGTTAGATATAAAAATCGAGCAGCGAAAAGTGGTAAAAGCTGCAAGGAAAGTAAGTAAAGAAACTGGAAAAAACAAAAAGGAATCATCTGATTGTTATGTAGCGGCTATTGAACTAGACAACTCTAAAATTATTACTGGCAAGAGTTCCTCTTTAATGCATGCTCCATCTAGTCTTATTTTGAATGCAGTGAAAGTTTTGTCGGGAATCCCGGATAAGATTCATTTACTTTCACCTAATACAATAGAATCAATAAAGAGGCTTAAAAAAAGTATTTCGAAAGCAAAAACAGCGAGTCTGGATTTAGAAGAAACGTTGATAGCTTTAAGTATTAGTGCTTCAAATAATCCTACCGCGGCCTTAGCGTTGGATAATTTAAAAAAAATAAAAAATAGAGAAGTACATCTTACCCATATTCCTTCGTCTGGTGATGAGGCAGGTTTGCGGAAACTGGGGGTAAATCTTACGAGTGATCCTAATTTCTCATCTAGCAGTTTATTTTTTGAATAGATTTTGCTAATTGATTACTTACCAATTAATCAGAAGATTTGACATATCTTACCAAAAGTTTAAAATATTACCACATTACACATTACACATTACACATTACACATTACGCATTACGCATTACGCAATACTAAATATAAGGAGGATCCATGGAGAGGGTACATCTTACTCAGGAAGGTTATGAAAAACTATCAAATCAATTAGATTATCTTAAGCAAAAAAAAAGAAAAGAGATTACTGCGGCTATTGAACATGCTCGGTCTCTAGGCGATCTAAAGGAAAATGCAGAGTATCATGCTGCCAAAGAGGCTATGGCAAAAAATGAACAAAAAATTAGAGAGTTAGAAAATAAATTAAGCCGGGCTGAAATTATTGATACAAAAAATGTGGATAAAGACAAAGCTTATCTCGGTGCAAAGGTTAAATTAAAAGATCTAGAATCTGATGAAGAGATTATTTATAAGCTTGTTGGTCAAGACGAGGCTAATCCTGCCGAGGATCTTATCTCTATTAGCTCACCGGTAGGTAAATCTCTCCTAGGGCGTAAAAAAGGAGATGTTGTCAAAGTAGAAGCTCCTGTTGGTACCTTAAGCTATGAGATAGTTGAAATTTCATGGTAGAAACTAAAAAAATTGAACTTGTTTGTGGGGCCGGAGACTGGCCCTCCTTAAGGGCCGCTGTTGAGGCTGGTTCTGATAGCGTATATTTTGGCTTAAAAAAATTTAATATGCGCGATAATGCTTCTAATTTTGATATCCTTGAACTAAAAAAAATAGTAAGTTTTTGCCACAACTATAACAGGAAAGCTTATCTTGCTGTAAATTCACTTGTTTATGATGATGAGATTCCAGAGCTAAAAAAGATATTAGAAGAAGCAGAGAAAGCAAAAATTGATGCAGTTATTCTTTGGGATATGGCTGCTTTTGAAATCGCTAATCAGTTAGGGCTAAGAATTCATCTATCTACTCAGGCTAGCGTAGCTAATTTTTCTAGCTTAAAAAAATACGCCAAAGATGGGGCTAAGAGGGTAGTTCTAGCGCGTGAATGCAGGCTTTGGCAGATTAAAGAAATAGCCAAAAAAATTAAAAAAGAAAAAATTGATTGTCAGCTGGAAGCTTTTATCCATGGTGCGATGTGTG
>JAWOBO010000008.1:0-7746 GCA_046484225.1 Candidatus Omnitrophota bacterium
AATATATTCCCTGAATTATAGTTATGGAAAATCTAGAAAAAAATAAAAAAGTAAAATATTTATTTAGTCTTGCAATAAGTTATTTTTCTCTTTTTCTTTTCTCTCCCCTAATAATTCTAATCACGGCTGCCATAAAACTAGAAGGATTTTTCGATACTTCCGCCAAAGGGCCAATAATTCATAAAGAGCTTCGGGTTTCAGAAGGAAATATTTTTAGAATTTACAAATTTAGAAGTGTAAAGATGAAATTTTTGGATTCAATAGAAAAAGACTCAGAGAATAAAACCATCTCTGTAATCATGAATAATCGAAATAGCCTAACCCGGGTGGGAAAATTTCTAGCTAAATTTTATTTTGATGAATTGGCTCAGTTCTTTAATGTAATAAAAGGAGAAATGGATATAGTTGGGCCCCGGCCTCAACTACCCAGTGTCTATAGAAATTTTTTAGAAGGTGGAAATAGTAGCTTAAAGCACCTAAAAGGAGCTATGTGCGGCCTGGCTCAAAGTTGTAAAAGAAACCCCAAGCTCCATAAGAAACTGATAAATAAACATAAAAAAGAAGGCCAAAACCCAAAATCTGTCTGGCTGGATAAGGTTTATCTGGATAAGGTAAAAAGCTGCTCACCGCTCAAATTAATAACCTACGATACCAAACTTATCCTTACCACTATCTGGGAAAGCCTCCGCGGCCAAGGCTATAAGTTCCATATTCCTAATCTTTACCCTAGACAATAACTATATCGTTGGACGTTAATCGGTTGCGTAGCTGGAAACGTTATGCGTCAAACGTTAATCATCTTTGATTTGTCATATTTATAAACGCAACCGTAGGACGATAGACGATTCGAGTTACGCAACCCTTCACCATTTAACGAAATACCGTTTGTCATTTATCTCCTAGTGGTTTTTCTTAAGAAACTGAGGTAATTTTTGAAAGTTTTTCCAGGCAACAACCCGCCGCGGTTTTTTTATCCCGTATATTTTGCAAGCTTTATAATCTTCATAACTTTTCTTAAGCATGGAAAATAGACTTCTGTTACTCACGCCGCCTATACGCATCTTGACACACAACCGATGCATATAGCTCATTGTAATTCTATGCATATATAAAAATCTTAAAATAATTTCATAATCAGCTGAAATTTTAAAATCTGTATTGTAACAGCCGTATTCTTGATAAATTTCTTTCTTTATAAAAAGTGCGGGATGCGGCGGCATCCAGCCAACTGAGATTTTGGCCCTATCGCCTAAACCTGCCCGCCAGTAACGAGTAACTTTATCAATATTTTCTTTATCTACATAAACTAAATCTCCATAAACAGAATCGGTATCATTCTCTTTAAAACTTCTTACCACATCAGAAATCACTTGCTCATCAACATAAATATCATCAACATTAAGCACCGCGATAATATCGCCTGAAGCGGCCTTTATGCCTTTATTTATGCCTTCATAGATACCTTGATCCTCTTCACAAATATATTTATTAATTTTTTCTCTATTTTTTCCTACAATTTCTTTTGTTTGATCATCAGAACAAGAATCAACGATTATATGTTCAATATTTGAATAATTTTGCTCCTTTATGCTTTGCAAATTACTTTCTAAAAAATGACCTTGATTTTTAGTTGCAGTTATAATTGATACTTTCATAGATTTAGCCGATTATTCTTTTTCTTACTGATTTAGCAGGATTACCTTGATAAACCATATAGCTTTCTGTATCAGCAGTTACAACAGAACCTGCGGTAATAACCGAATGACTTTTTAAAATTACCCCCGGAGAAACTATTGCTTTTGTACCCACCCAAACGCCCTCTTCGATGGTAACAGATTCTCTTTCTAAATCAAAGCGTGGTTTTTTCCAGTTATGATTTCCGGTGCAAACATATGCGCCTTGGGAAATACAGACATTTCTATCTATTGCAACTGAGGCTAGGTTATCTATCCAAACCTCTTCTCCTATCCAGCTGTAATCGCCGATTTTTAGCTTCCAAGGATACTTAATGTTTACGCAAGGCTTGATTATTACACCCTTACCTACCTTTGCTCCAAATAATTTTAAAATAAAGCGCTTGGGTACAAAAAATACAAATAAACTGTTTTTAAAAAGTAATAGGCTAAATAATTGCCATAAAACCTCTGTAAATAAATTTCTTTCCCTGATTTTCTTATCTTTTCTAAAATTTTTTAGAGATACTTTATTCATTTTTCTCCTCTCTCTTTTTATATTAATTTTATAATATTTTCAGCAAAATATTTGGGAGTAAACGTAGAAATTCTGTTTTCTGCATTTTTGCCCATCTGAATTAACTTCTCGTTGTCAAAGCTAGAGATTTTTAGCATATATTCTGCTATATCTTCTACACTAAAAGGATTAAAAGTATACCCATTTACTCCCTCTTCTACTACTTCCGGGACTACTCCAGCAACCTTTGTAACTAAAACCGGAAGGCCTGATGCCATTGCCTCATTAACAGTTAACCCCCACTGTTCTCTGGTGCTTGGTAAAATAAAACAATTTGCCAAACCATAATAAATTGCTAGCTCTTCCGGATTTTTTGAGCCGGCAATATGAATATTTTTAATTTTTTCTTTTTTTATTTTTTTAATAATTTTTTCTTCTTGGGGCCCCGCCCCGCAAAGTATAAGATGCCAACTATATTTTTGGCCAGCCTTTTCACTATATAGCTTATAGGCGTCAATTAATCTTAACAGATTTTTCTTTTTTACAAAACGGGCAACTGTCAAAAAGTAATTATCGGGTAATTTATATTTTTCTCTGTTTTGCCTGCTGTTTAATCTCGCCTGTCGGCTTTTTTCTTTAAAAAAATCATTATCTACTACATCATAACCGAAATATATTCTATCTTCGGGCATCCCTAATTTCATTAAATATTTTTTATGCAAGATACCGCCGCAAATTGCCCCGTCTAGCTTTTTAATAATAGCCTTTTTTGCCCATTCTTTCCAAAAAAAGCGCCTGAAATCATCTTCTTTGGTTTCAAAAAAAGTAAAACATCTTTTGTTATTTTTATAAGCCCAATTAATTATGACTCTTAATTCCGGCCTACTGTAGCCGTTTACAAATATTGTATCAGCCCCCCAGCTAATCAATTCTTTGACAGCAGCCTCCCCTACCCTGCGCCGGTTAAGTTGGCTAAAGTCAGATTCAGGAAAAAGAGTGGTAATCGGCATCTTGTCCCTATCCTCATATCTCCATTGAGTTGTATGATCATCGCCTTCTCCTCCGATAAACTCTATGCCTAATAAATTTTTCCCTAGTTTTTTATAGAGTGCGCGAAAGCGAGCAAGATGGTAGAAATTAAAATCCGGCCAGATGAGAACTGTTCTTTTCATATCTTATAAACTCACATTTTTATATTTCGTCATTCGGTTGCGGTTAGACTTAACCATAACCCTTACCGATACGGGCATCGTAACCTTTACCGTAACCGCATTTTCTCATAGACTCTAATCGTCTCTTCCGCCATTCGTTTACAGGAAAAATATTTTCTTACTTTTTCAACTTGCCCCAGATCAGGGAAAGGGAGATTTATAGCTTCATCAATTGCCGACCTTAGTTGAGCAGGATTATTTAAGGCTCTATACAAATAAGGTATTTTTTTCGCTATTTCCTCGATCCCCGAAAAATTAGTAGATACAATCGGAATACCCACACAGGCAGCCTCTAGCAAAGATAAGGGTATCCCCTCAAAATAAGATGCAAAGATCAGGCAGTCAATTTGTTTATAATATTTATAAACATCCTCTACCCAGCCGGTTATCTGCCAATTCTTTTTTTCTCCCTTTTTTTTCAAAAACTTCTCTAATTTTTTTCTTTCTGAGCCATCTCCGATAAGTAAAAGCTTAGAATTCTTTTTTGACTGAAGCCAAGCCTTAATTATCAACATTGGGTTTTTTTGTTTCTCCAGCCGGCCGCAATAAGCTATTATATTTTGTTTTGGATAATTTTTTCGTAAAAAAAGATTCTTTTGATAAACTCCATTGTGTATAACTTTTGCCTGACTACAATCACCATAGGCTTTCTTAAATTCATTTTTTGCCTTTTGGGTTAAAAATATCTTGGCATATCCATTTTCGTTATACCATTTTCTTAAAATCATATTTTTAATCTTATCTAAACATAATAAATTAATCAAAAAAGTTCGTAAGGACTGTTGTCTCCTGTGTTTTGTTAAAGCCATGGGGAGATGAATTGTCCCCAAAACAACTTCCCTTTTATAATTCAAGGCCCCCTTTATATAATCTAAGCCATCGGCTCCATACTGCTGATTAATATGCACAACATCGGGTAAAAGATTTTGACAGACTTCTTTAATAATTTCTCTATTGTGTTTTTCAAATATAGTTTGAAAAATACGCAATTTTCTTTCCGATAAAGGAATAAGCTCTTTTCTGTATATTTTTTCTATTCCGGCATCCCTAAATTTACTTTCCCATCCATCCATGTATTTTTGGTTGGAAAGTAACACTGCAATTTCTATTTTTTCTTTCCGCAAACCTTGTGCAAGATAAACTAAATACTGCTCACCTCCGCCGGCAGCGCTTGAGTTAGAACTAACTAGTAATACTTTCATTTATTTTAAAAATCTGCATTTGCAAACTATATTTTTTGCAATTTGGGGTATTACCCTGCCTATACGCTTGATTTCGATATCATCAAAACCTTCTTGGACCAAAAGTTTTCTTAGTGTCTTCGGTGAAAAAACTTTATATGGCCCCCATCCCATAAGGCCACAAAAGCTTTATCAAATTTATTAAACAATGCCAATAAAAGATTCTTTAGATATCCATAATAAGGAACTGTAAAAATAAAAACACTGCTTTGGTCTTTCAGCAATTTTTTCACGTTTTTAAGCATCTCTTTTGGTGCATACAAATGTTCCATCACCTCTACGGCAATAATGGCATCAAACTTATCTTTAATGGTAGAAGATAGGTCTTGTTCTGCTGATAAGCACAAAAAATCAGATTCTGGATGAGATTGTTTTGCTATTTGAATTGCGCTTTCTGATATATCTATTCCCAGAACTTTATGGCCTTGTTGCCTAAGATAGTTAGTTAAAAACCCGTTTCCGCAACCTATTTCAAGAATTTTTAAGCCGGAGCAAGCTTGCAAATGCCTTAAAACATGTTTTTTAAGATACTTTGTCGCTCCGCTTTCCTCTGCATTTTTATAGTTAAGGCACATAATTTTTAATTATTCTTTCTAATTCTAAAATACGCTTATTCCAAATAAAATTATCTAATACAAATTTGTGGCCGGCTCGGCCCATCTGGTTTGCCTTATCTTTGTCTTTTGTTAATTTTATCAATGCATCCGATATACTATCACTGTTCTGGCCCACAATATAGCCCATCTTATTATCAATTTCTTCTAACTTACACTCTTTTGTTGTAGCTACAGGAATTCCATAACTCATCGCCTCGAGCAAGGCCAGAGGCCGACTATCATCATAGGAAGGAAGCAGAAAAATATCTGAATTTGAATAAATATCTTCCTTCTCAAAATTGGTGACTAACCCTTTAAACTTAATATTTTTTTTTAAATTATTTTTACTTATATAATTTTTAACTTTCCTAAAGTAGCCTTGGTCCTCAACTGGCCCGGCAGCAGTAAAAATAATATCAGGATAAATTTTAACAAGTTCTTTTAGCGCCTGAACCGCAAAAAACAGGCCTTTTTTGGGATGAATCCGGCCTAAATATAAAATATTTATATTTTCTTTGCTAGTTTGTTTTTTAATATCCCTTAATTTTTTTGCAGAAATTATATCTTCTTTATTTAAAGCATTGAAAAATATCTTTTTGGGCGATTTGATTCCTAAATTAGCCGCATAATCTTTCTCCTGCTGATCCATAACTAATACTGCTTTAGCTTTATCTAAATTTTCCTTCTCTATTAATTTAAGATAAATCCACTTTTTAAAACTGTTTTGGCGCATACTCCAAGCCGATAGCATTGCGTGGGTGAAGATAATATAGGGAATTCCCAATTTCCGACAGCAGTAGGCAGAAAAAGATGTCGGAAAACGCCACAGGCCATGGATAAAAACTAGGTCGAATTCTCTAACAGTTGCTTGAAACTCTTTAATAAATTCGGACGAAAAACAAAATGAATATTCATAGCACCTGCAAAGCTTAATGGGAATGGATAGTTTTTCTTTACCTAATTGCCATTGACAACTAATTTTAGAAGTTGAATTGTATTTTGAAGCAGCAATTATCTTAACATAATGGCCTCTATTTATAAGATTAGCGGCCAGATTGAGAGTATTTATAAACGGGCCGCCAAATTCAGGGCCCCAAGAAGATAAAACATTGAGTATTTTCATCTAAGATAAGCCTGATTTGTTCTCTTTTTAACTATTTTTAAAAGCCAATATAAAGCTATAAACGCATACCAGCCTTGATAGATACCTACCCAACCCCGCAAAGTTACAAACAGGAAAATCAACCCGTAACTATAAAACACAAGAACTGCCGGAGAACGCCTGGCCATCTCAATTAAAGAATCAAATTGTTTAGCTAAAGCTCCGTAAAACAAGCCAATAATAATTACTCCTAGCCAACCTTGGGCAAGGTAAAAAGAGCCAATCACAGAACCGGAAAAGGTAGTCATTCCAACCCCGGCTATATTAGTTTGCTTTTCAAAAAAAGCCGTCGGGCCTTCCGGCTTAGCCGGCCATAAAGCTCGGGGGATAAAATGATAAAGGGGCCTAAAAATTAACCATTCGCCAGAATGAGGAATTTTTTCCGGAACCATGCTTACATACTGAGCTAGACGATAAAACTGGTCATCTCTTTGATATTCTGTAGGAGACTTTGTAAAAACATCCCCCGCCTCTTCTGATACTATATAAGTAATTTCCTGAGACCTTGCCGCATCTCTCATATAAAGTTGAAGTTGGCCCAGGCTTAAAAAAATAACGCCTAATATTAACAATCTTGGCAAAACAAGCTTTCTCTTTTTATTCAAAGATACAAAATAATAAAGAATAATTGCCGGTAAAATTGCCGCGCCAAAATTAGACCTGGTCCCCCCGGCAAAATACATCCATAAATTAATTAATAAAAGCAAGATAAAGATTTTATTTTTTTTGATAAAAAATATATAAAGATAAGTTAATTGTATCCCGATAATTCTAAAATAACCTAAGAACGTTTTCATATAATCAATCCAACCTCCCCAACGGCCCCGGCCCCACGGATACCAACGCCCGGCGTGAGTAAAATACCAGATAAGTTTCTTTAGGCTTCCTTCTTGAAAAGTCCAAATAAGTATTGGCAAGAAACCTAAAAAAACAGAAAAGATTATCACTTTATATAATTTTGACCGGTTAAAATTATATCCATAATCTAATTTTCTAAAAATCTTCTTAAAAAAAGAAGCAGATGTAATAAGATAAGCTAACTGAAAGGTAATTAAAAATACAATGATTAATCCAAACGCTTTTAGCACATCTTCCGGCTTAAAACCTTCAAGCCCCTCTCTTAAGGTAAGCGGATCCAGCAAAACCCAATAAATTAACCCCAAGACAATAACACTTTTTGCATTAATTAGATAAATTTTTCTCTGCTTAGCTTCAATTACAACTGGCACTGCAATCCCTGCGGCTATCAAAGCAGAAACAAGCTGGATATTTTCCCACTTTACCCCTTGAGAAAACATAATAGAAATTGCAAAGCCAATAAGGACAAAAACAAAAAATTCAAAAAT
>JAWOBO010000028.1:0-10707 GCA_046484225.1 Candidatus Omnitrophota bacterium
GAAGAACCTAAAGAAGAACCTAAAGAAGAACCTAAAGAAGAACCTAAAGAAGAACCTAAAGAAGAACCTAAAGAAGAACCTAAAGAAGAACCTAAAGAAGAACCTAAAGAAGAAGATAAGTCTAGTTAAAAAAATGAAATTTAACCACTGGAGGTTATTATGGAACAAGGTACAGGCAATGTGTTTTATCAGTTAATACCGCTTATATTTTTATTTGCTGTTTTTTATTTTTTATTAATCAGGCCTCAAAAAAAGCAACAAAAAGAACATCGGTTAATGATTGCAAATCTTAAAAAGAATGATCAAGTGGTTACCTCAGGGGGGATCCATGGTACTATAGTTGCCGTTAAAGACAAAACTTTTGCTTTACGAATAGATGAAGGAACTAAAATTCAAGTAGATAAGAGCGCAGTTGCATATCTTAAAAAGGAAAAATAATGATTAGAAAAAGTGATTTAAAATTACGGCTTATAGGGCTTTTAATCTTGGTCGGAATATCTATCTTTTATATTTTTCCCTTAGACCAAAAAATTAATTTAGGCCTGGATTTAAAAGGTGGTATGTATGTATCGCTTCGGGCTGATACTTCAGGCATTGACCAGGATAAAATTCCTAATGCAATTTCTGCTGCAGTTGCAAAGTTGCGTACTCGGATAGATACTTTTGGAGTTAAAGAAACTTCGATCTCAGTCCAAGGCGATAAATCTATTTTGGTAAAAGTTCCAGGCTTAGTGGATAGACAAATTATTGAGGATTTGAAAAAAGTTGGAAAACTCGAGTTTAAACTAGTTTCTGATGATCAAGAAAAAGTATCGAAAGCATTAGAGGAAGAGGTGCCTGCTGATTATCAGTTAAAAGAATATAAAGGTAATAAGCTTTTAGTTGAAGAAGAACCAGTCCTTACCGGGTCGGATCTTTCTGAAAGCTTTGTGGGCTTTGATACCTACGGAGCTTCCGAGGTGCGGCTACGATTTACCTCTGACGGAGCAGATAAGTTTGCAAAAGTAACCCAGGAAAATACTGGGAAAATGTTAGCAATTATTTTAGATGGAACTATAAAGAGTACTCCCCGCATACAAGAAGCTATCCGAGGCGGCCGGGCTCAGATAACCGGCGACTTTTCTGCTGACGAAGCAAAAGCTACAGCATCAATCTTAAATTCCGGAGCTCTTCCAGTTCCTTTGAAAGTAGAAGAAGAACGAAGCGTGGGGCCACTGTTAGGGGCTGATTCAATTCAACGAGGTATAAACTCGATAGTTCTAGGTGCAGTTTTAGTGGTTGGTTTTATTCTAATTTACTATCTTTTTGGCGGGATTATTACAATTATCTGTCTTGTTTTAGATCTTTTGTTTATATTGGCTGGTTTGCGTCTTTTTGGCGCTTCTTTAACTTTACCCGGGATAGCTGGTATGATTCTTACTTTAGGAATGGCTGTAGATGCAAACGTTTTAATTTTTGAAAGAATACGCGAAGAACTGCGTCTTGAAAAACCGCTTTCTCTGGCAGTAAAAAATGGTTTCGATAAAGCCAGACAGACAATATTTGACGCTAATCTGACCACCTTGATTGCGGCGCTTTTCCTTTTTATCTACGGAACTGGCCCAATTCGTGGATTTGCTACCACTCTTTCCTTAGGTATTGTTGCTAGTATCTTTACGGCTATTTTTGTGGGCCGCATTGTATTTTCTTATTTTCTTGATTTAAAACTAAAGAAATTCCCCATGCTTTCTATCGTTCCAAAATCTCATATTAACTTCATTAAATTGAAAAACGTATGCATAGCTATCTCATTAATTATAATTATTTTTGGATTGTTTAATTTTTATCAGAGGGGCCAAGCGGCTTATGGAATTGATTTTACCGGCGGCCAAAATCTCGAATATAAAATAACCCCTAAGCCTGATATCAGCGATATCCGCAGCACTCTGGTTGAGGCCGGTTTTGATGATGTTGTTATCCAGGAATTTACAGACATCCAAGGTGGAGTGATGGTTCAGAGCAAAGAAGACATTGCCTCATCAGTTAAGGAAGCCCTTGATGAGAGATTTTCTCAGGTAGAAGAGCTACAAGTTACTACTGTGGGGCCGCGAATAGGAAGGCTTTTACGGAAAAGGGCAATTTTTGCTATTCTGTTTTCGCTTTTGGGTATTTTAGTTTATATTGCTTATCGGTTTAAACATTTTGATTTTGCTTTTGCTGCGGTAGGAGCACTTTTTCATGATGTAATAATTAGTTTAGTTTTTATGAGTTTGGCTGGTTTTGAAGTTAATCTTCTCACAGTCACGGCTCTTTTAACTATAGCCGGTTATTCGATCAATGATACTATCGTTATTTATGACCGGATTAGAGAAGTTTCGCCTAGTATGAATAAATCAAAATTAAGCGAAATAATAAATGTGGCAATAAACAATACGCTTTCTCGTTCGGTAATTACATCGCTTACTACAATTTTGGTAGTTTTATCGATTTATTTGTTAGGAGGTAAGGCTTTAGCTGGTTTTTCTTTTACTCTTTTAGTGGGAATAATTGCTGGTACTTATTCTTCTATATATATTGCATCTCCTTTAGTCTTATTTTTTCGAAAATCTCATTTCTTGCATAAGAGTTAATTGGGTACGTAGGCTATTCACCAATTAACCACTCACCAATTAACCAAAATAGATGATGCTTGATTCCTTAAAAATTTATAAGCATAAAGCCATCTCAATTGAGTCTGTCTGCCAAGCCTTAAGCAACTTAAACTATCGCGGGGGCCAAGGAGTGGCTGAATCGGGAGATTTTGCCCAAAAGGGAGATACTCTCGAACTATTTCCGGCTAATTTTTCCTTACCGGTTAGAATTGAATGGGATTTTGACCAAATCTCAAAGATTTATAGCTTTGATAAAAATTTTACTAAGATTCTCGAGTATGACCTCTTAATTATTGTTCCTTATTTCAAGAAGCCACACCATTATCTTTCAGAAGATTATCCGCTTGAAGGAAGTCTGCGAATAAAATCTGGTGATTATGTCGTTCACACTCATTATGGGATTGGGAGGTTTGTCGGGACAAAAAAAATAAAAACTGAAAAAAAAGAAGAATATTTCTTTCAGATTGAATATGCAGATAACGACCGTATTTATGTTTCAAAAGAAAACGCGCACTTAATCCAAAAATATATAAATTTAGGGATAAAGAAACCAGCCTTAACTAAATTAGGTACCAAGCAATGGAAAAAGATCAAAGAAAAAGTTCAAAAAGGCATTCGTCAATATGCTTTAAGGATATTAAAGATTGAGGCGCAACGAAAATTAATTGGCGGTATTAGCTATCCCAGAGATAGTAAATGGCAAAAAAAATTCCAAGAGCAATTTCCTTACCAATTAACTTCGGATCAAAAAAAAGCTTCTGAAATAGTAAAAAAGCAGATGCAGTCGCCGCGCTGTATGGATAGGCTGTTGTGCGGAGGAGTGGGGTATGGCAAAACAGAGATTGCAATGCGGGCAGCTTTTCGGGCTGCAGCTTCTGGCCGGCAAGTTGCCTTTTTGGTTCCAACAACTATCTTAGCTTATCAGCACTACATTAATTTGCAGAGAAGAATGAAAGACTTTCCTCTCTGCGTGGAGATGCTTTCGCGCTTTCGAAGCCGATCAGAGCAAAAGAATATTATCCAGCGCATCAAAGAGGGTAAGGTGGATATAATAGTTGGAACCCATCGCCTTTTATCAGATGATATTAAATTTAAAGAGTTAGGTTTATTGATTATCGATGAAGAGCAACGGTTTGGGGTTGAGCATAAAGAAAAGATAAAATCCTGTCGAGTCGGGATAGATGTTTTGTCTTTGACCGCCACTCCTATCCCCAGGACTTTGTATATGAGTATGGTCGGGATAAAAGATGTTTCTTTGATTCAAACTCCACCCAAAGATCGTTTATCTATAGAGACCAAAGTATACCCCTTTAGCATAAAAATAATTAAAAAAGCGATAAAACGGGAACTTAGGCGCGGGGGGCAGGTATTCTTTATTCACAATCGAATAAAGGATATTGCTAAAATAGCTAAAAAAGTTCAAAATAATTTATCGGATCTAAAAATTGGATTGGCTCACGGCAGGCTTCCGGCTTCAGAGATAGAAAAGGTAATGCTTCAATTTGTTGATGGTAAAATTGATGTTTTATTCTCAACTGCAATAGTTGAGTCTGGTATTGATATTCCTAATGCCAATACTATTATTATCAATAATGCAAATAACTTTGGTCTTGCTGATCTTCATCAGCTTCGCGGCAGGGTAGGAAGGCGTAAGCTGCAAGCTTATGCGTTGTGCTTAAGGCCTTCCTTAGACAAAATAAAAGATGAGTCAAGGAAGAGGCTTGAATACATTGAGGAATTTTCACACCTGGGGGCGGGCTTTGAATTGGCTAGAAGGGATCTTGAGCTAAGAGGTGCGGGAAATATATTAGGTAAGCAGCAACATGGGTTTGTTTGGATGGTTGGTTTTGACTTTTATTGTCGGCTTCTTAAAAAAGAGGTTGATTATTTGAAAGAAGCTTTTAAAATGTAGCTAATTATGAAGAAGAATATTGTTAGGCCATTAATAGTTTTGTTTGTTTTGCCCTTTAGTTTAGCTGTTTGTTTTGCGCAGACTAATTATATAGTGGCGAAAGTAAATAATGAAGTTATTACCTCAGATGATCTTGAGAAATATTCCCAAATGCTTCTCAATAAAAATAATAAACAAATTCCAGATAGAGATGGCAGAAATTTTAGTAAAATGGCTTTAGACCGTTTAATTGAAGACAGGCTTATATTGGAGGAGGCTAAAAAAGAAGAGATTGAAGTTCCTCAAACTTGGTTAGAGGGCAAAATAAAAGAATTAGCGTCAACATATCCGGATAGAGAATCATTTTATAGTTCATTAAAAGAACAGGGCCTTACTATCTCTTACCTAAAAAAGCGTCTTAGCCAGCAATATTTAATGAAAGAAGTGATTAACCGTAAAGTCAAAGCAGAGGTTTCAGTTTTACCGGGACAGATAGAGCAGTTTTACAAAAAAAACAAAAAGAAGTTTCTCTCTCCGCCTTTGGCTGTTTTTTTTATCGCCAAAGAAAAAGATAAAAAAGAGTTGGAAGATATTTCTGATTTTATCGAAAGAGAAGGAATAAAAAAAGCAGCTCAAAAATACAGCAATCAGCTCTCAGAAATCAATACCTATTTAAACCAATTACAGGAATCTTTGTCAGAAGCTTTAGAGTCACTCGAGGATAAAGAATATTTAATAAAAAAAATTGATGATTTGTATTATTTAATTTATCGTAAAAAAGTTGAGCCATCTCGCACCCTTACACTCTCAGAGACACAAGATAAAGTTTATAAGCATCTTTGGGAGAAGAGATTTAGCGAAAAATTTAATCAATGGGTCAATTCTTTAAAAAAAGATGCAGTAATAAAAATTTATTCCCTTAAAAGTTACCAAAACAGTTAATTGTTCTTATGGGTAAAGAAGATTATAAAGATCTAGTTATTACCTTAGGTGATCCTTCCGGCTGCGGCCCGGAGGTGACTTTTAAAGCTATTGATTCTTTGGCTGAGAGAAAAATTAACTTTTGGGTGGTTGGAGATAAATATATAGCCGCCCAGATTCCAGAATATCACAAATTAAAAAAACGAATATTTTTTCTAGATAGTTCCTCAAAAGATATCAAAAAAATTAAAAGAGGGGTCCCGTCAAAGTTGTCTGGCCAAGCAAGCTTATCTTACTTAAATAGTGCCTTGGAGTTTATGAAAGAAAAAAAGATTAATCGTTTAGTTACTGCCCCTGTATCTAAAGAAGCGGTAAGCTTAGCCCAGCCGGGTTTTTCCGGACACACCGAGTTTTTAAGGGATTATTTTAAACAAAAGCGAGTGGTGATGATGATGTTGTCGGAAAAAATAAAGACAGTTCTTCTCACCCGCCATCTTCGTCTTAAAAATGTAGCAGCAACAATAGATAAAGAGCTTGTCTTAGACACAATTAAATTGACTTGCTCGTTTTTCAAAAATCAATTAAATTTAGATAATCCAGTTATCGGTTTTAGTTCATTGAATCCCCATGCCGGAGTGGATACTTTCTTGGAAGAGGAAGAAAAAATTCTTAAAGCAGCTATTGATCAATCCAGCCAAAAGGTTTATGGCCCCTATCCGGCTGATTCTTTATTTACCAAAAGCAATTTAGAGAAATTTGATTGCATAATAGCTTCATATCATGATCAAGGTATGATCCCTTTTAAGCTACTTTCTTTTCATTCGGGGATAAATTTAACTTTGGGTTTACCAATTGTGCGAACTTCGCCTGATCATGGAGTGGCTTATGAATTGGTGAAAAATAACTCCCAGGCGATATTCTCTAGTTCAATGGAAGCAGCGATTAGCCAGGCTGTTAACTTATCTCTATGAGACGGAATTGTTCGCTTTCTCAAATTTTTTTAAAAGATGAATACTATATAAACAAGGTGATCTCTGCATTAAATTGCAGTAAAAAGAATGTATTAGAAATTGGTTCTGGAGCTGGTCAAATAAGCAAGATAATTGCAGAAAAAGCAAATTTTCTTTACTGTGTTGAAATCGATCCAAAATTAGCTAAAGTTACTAAAAAAGAATTAATTAATAGACAAAATACAGAAATTATTCAAGCTGATATTCGAGACGTTTCACTTTCAAACTTTAAAAAAAAACTGTTGATTTTCAGCAATGTTCCTTATCATTTAAGCAGAAAGTTAATTGAGTATTTAATATTTTACAGAAAAAATATTACCGTAAACTATTTGATTCTCCAAAAAGAATTTGCAAAAAAACTATCTGCCTTACCGGGCAGTAAAATGTATGGGCCTATGAGTTGCTTGATTCGATATCATGCTAAAATAAAACATTTATTCAATATTCCTGCGGGAGCCTTTAGGCCTTCTCCTAAGGTAAGCTCTTCCTTTGTTGAGTTAAAGTTCTACAAGGAGGCGCCAATTATTGCTAAAGATAAAGAATTTTTATTTAAACTTATTAAGCTAAGCTTTAAACAGCGAAGAAAAAAGATTTCGACTATAATTAAGCAGAAATTTCCTAATAAATTTATAAATTTATCTACTAGAACAGATCTAGACTTAAACCAAAGGCCCGAAGAAATAAAATTAGAAAATTTCTGTAAGATTAGTAATTATTTGTCTTAAAATCGTTTTCTGGTATAATTATCGCAAATGAGTGAAAAACGACTTGCCCATCATAGACCGAAATGGAAAACCCATATTGGCTTTGTTCTTGCTACCGTAGGTTCTGCTATTGGCTTAGGTAATATCTGGCGTTTTTCTTATCTTTGTTATAAAAATGGAGGAGGAGCTTTTCTGGTTCCTTATCTAATTGCTCTTTTTGTAGTTGGGATACCCTTGATAATTTTAGAGATCGGGCTAGGCCATAAGATGCGGGGTTCTGCGCCAGCTAGTTTTGCTAGCGTATCAAAGAAATGGGAATGGTTGGGTTGGTGGCAGATAACTTTTGTAATGTTTGGCATTGTTCTTTATTATTCGGTAATAATTGCCTGGTGCCTTAACTACTTTTTTTTCGCCTTTAATCTTAACTGGGGAGCAACGCCAGATAAGTTTTTCACCGAAATATTTTTGATGAATACCGGGTCTCCTTTTAAGATAGGAGATATTCGGACAATTATTCTTTTTTCTTTAGCAATTATCTGGTTCCTGAATTGGTTTATTGTCTTTAGGGGCGTGCAAAATGGCCTGGAAAGGGCCAGTAAAATCTTTATGCCTATCCTTTTTATTCTTACCGGAGTTATTATTGTCTGGGGCCTAAGGCTAGAAGGAGCGGCTGAAGGAGTGGCAGTGTATCTAAAGCCGGATTTTTCTCAAATAACCAATATAAAGGTCTGGATGGATGCTTTTAGCCAGATATTTTTTACTTTAAGTCTAGGTTTTGGGATAATGATAGCTTATGCATCTTATTTGCCGAAAAAAACTCAAATAGTACGTGATTCTTTGATTATAACTGGAATTAATTGTTTATTTTCTCTTTTAGCCGGGGTTGGGGTTTTTGCTGTTTTGGGCTATATGGCTCACAGCACATCTTTGCCAATTAATGAAGTGGTTACTGAATCGATTGGACTTGCTTTTGTGGCCTTCCCTAAAGCAATCAGTCTTTTGCCGGCTTTCTCCAACATTTTTGGTATTTTATTTTTTGGGAGTCTGGTTATTGCTGGGCTTTCGTCATCTATATCTATAATTGAAGCATTTACTTCAGGTATAGTGGATAAGTTTCATTATCGGCGTAAAACAGTTGTATCAGTTCTATGTATAGCTGGCTTTTTAGGAAGTATAATTTTTACCACTCAAGCCGGTATAAATTGGCTTGATATTGTTGATCATTTTTTAACTCAATACGGTTTAATTTTAGGTGCAATATTTGAATGCTTGGCTATTGGCTGGTTTTTTAAGGTTAATAAATTAAGGCAGCATATTAACCATTATAGCGGTTGGAAAGCACCGATTTTTTGGAATTTTTGTATTAAAATTATCTCTCCTTTAATTTTAGTGGCAATACTTATATCTTCACTGATCGAAGAGTTTTCGCATAGTTATGGCGGCTATTCACCAGTAGCTATAATTTTAATTGGCCGAGATTGGTTGATATATACTTTATTTGCGGCCTTAGTTATTGCTTTTCATCCTTGGCGCCTAGATCCACGTCAAAGAATGCTTGTCCATGAACACGAACAAAATAAAAAAAGCTCTTAGTCCAAAAGTTTATTTTTATTTTTCACTATTTTTAATTATAGTTACAGTAACTTTTATTGCTTTTGGCAGGATAGCAGAGAAAATAGCCTTCAATCATCTAGAAAAACAGATCAATCACTATAGATCTAATTTTTCAGGAAAACCTTCTTTGATAATATACAAACCGGGACTTTTTAAATTTGAATTTACCCACAATCCGAATGAAAAGATTGCCGCTGCGAGTTTAATTAAACTTCCCATCTTGGCGGTGTCACTCAAAGCAGTTGATGAAGGCCGTATTGGGTTTGATCAAAAAGTTACGATTACCTTAGAAGATATTACCGGGGGCTCGGGTGTTTTTAAAAGGATAGATATGCCTTTCAGCTTAACCTTTAAGGAGCTGCTTTCTTTTATGGTTATAATAAGTGATAATAGTGCTACTAATAAAGTTATCGATTTGTTGGGAAGAGACTATATAAATAAAAGTTTTTTAAGTTTTGGCCTAAAAGATACAACTTTAGAGCGGAAAATGATGGATTTTGTAAGCAGAAAAAAAGGTTTTGAAAATTATACATCTAGCCGGGATGTAGCAAAAATTTTAAAGAAAATATATTACAACCAATTAATTAACCGGCAATTTTCTCAATTTGCAAGAAACTTACTATCCCGGCAACAATACAATGATCGGATTGCGCGTTTTTTGCCAAAGGATGTTGAAGTAGCCCATAAAACCGGGCTTGAAAAAGGAATATTGCATGATGCCGGAATTGTTTATGGAAAAAAAAATGATTTTATCGTTTGCGTTTTAATTAAAAATGTAAAAAGTTATAAAAAAGCAAAAGAATTTATTGCAAAGGTTTCACGAATGTCTTATAATTTTCTAAACTAAATTTTTAACTATATGTTTATTTTAAGCAATTTTCTAATAGGTGTAGCTAATATTTTGGATATAATTTTTACCATAGCCTGGTGGCTGATCTTAATTAGAGCCTTAATCAGCTGGGTTAATCCCGACCCTTACAATCCAATCGTCCAGTTCCTTTACAAGACAACTGAACCGATACTTTATCCGATCCGAAAATTATTACCACAAGGCTTAAGGTTTGGTATAGATATTTCACCCATAATTGCTTTTCTTGCAATAGTTTTTCTCCGATCATTTTTAGTTCAAACGCTTTATCAGTTGGCAACTAATTTAAGATAAAATTAATTTGTGGTATAATAAGTGGCTTTAAATAAAAATAAATGAATTTTAAAAGGAGGATTTATGGCTGTTTCTGGTATTTTACGCAAAGAATCTTGTATCTTAGAGTTGGAGGCAAAAAACAAAAAAGAGGCGATCTCTAAAATTGGAGAAAAGTTAAAAAAGACTAAAAAAATTAAAAATTATCCGCAGTTTATAAAAGATGTCTTAGCAAGAGAAAAGCTTGGTTCAACTGGTATAGGTAACAAAATCGCTATACCTCACGCAAGAACAGATTCAGTTAAAGATATCGTAATTGGTTTTGGCAAAATTAAGTCAGGCATAGATTTTAATGCTTTAGACGGTGAGAAAGTTAATTTGATCTTTTTGATGGGGGCAAACCCGAAACAGCTAAACCTATATCTGCGTATTTTAGCAGAGATATCTAAGCTTTTGATGAATGAGGGGTTTCGTCAAACCCTGCTAGAGGCAAAAGATGCTGAAAAAATAATCAAAACAATTAAGCATTTTGAAAATAATTTAAAATAAAACAAAGAGGTGGAGGTTATGAAAGTTAAAGAAGCGATGCGGAGAAATGTAATAAAAGTAACTCGTTCAACTCCCCTAAAAGAGCTTTTTAATATGTTTTCTGATTTTCATTCTTTCCCCCTGCTGCCGGTAGTTGACTCAGATGATAAAATTGTTGGGATAGTTCGTTCTGAAAATTTAGTTGATATACTTAGGCCGCAGCAAGCAAAATTATTTCGTAATATTCCTTTTGTCGAGGTAAAAGAAG
>JAWOBO010000059.1:0-4280 GCA_046484225.1 Candidatus Omnitrophota bacterium
AAGTCCCCTGCCTGTCACGCAGGTGATCGTGGGTTCGAATCCCATCGGCCCCGCCATACTTTGCCCTTTGAATTTGATGTAATCAGGTGATGGGCTTCGTATGGCTTTGCCAAACTGTTTAAGCCAATGCACTCCGTATATTTTTTAACAAGCCAAAAAAACAAAAGATATCTTTATGTTGGCCTTACCAATAGTTTGCAAAGACGCCTTAAGGAGCACAACAGCAAAGAAAGCAAGCTAGCAACAGCGCCTTACCGGCCGTTAGATTTAGCTGGATATGTTGCTGTGAAAGACAAGAGAATTGGTGAGGAGCTAGAAAAGTATTTTAAGACGGGCTCAGGAAAAGCTTTCTTAAAAAAAAGAATTTTACCTGACGAAGCCCCAAGCACATCTAACGACTGAATGGCGAAGTCAGGTTTACCCTACGAAGCCTCAAGTGTACCCTAATGAGTGAATGGCGTAGTAGGGCCCATCGGCCCCGTATATATTTTCCTACCATTCCAGTAAAACCTTACCAATAAAGAAAACAGGCGTAATTGCTTACTATTTGAATGATTATGTTTTTTATTATCCACTCGATTTGTATCAATTTAAACACTTTCGCACGATAAGCCATAAGCACCCACTTGCACTTCGTAAGTGCAAGTGGGGTTATTCTAAAATGAGGTGTTTTATTTTTTCTAATTCTTTTTGATAATTAAGATTGTCGTTTACGAAATTTTCATAAAAATTAGGGTTGCTTTCTACATAATTATAAAGGTTAGATAGCCAGTTTTGAGAATTATTAACTAATCCTAAGTAATAACGATAGGAAGAATATTGCCAATTTTTTGGTTTGTTTACTAGGTTGGCACTTACTGGATTAAGGTGGATATATCTCGATAAATGGAGAAGCTGTTCTTCGTTTTCAACTAGTTTATTTTGAAATCTTCCTTGCCATAAAGGCCCTTTTCTTTTTATTTTAAGATTAAAATAACGAGAGTAACTATTGAGAACATTTTTCATAAATATAGAAATACCGTTTTCACTAAGCTGTTTTATCATCAAGTGAATATGAGTAGGCATAATGCAATATGCGATGATTTCTACTATATTTTCCTTTTGGGATAAACGGTTTTGCAAAAAAGCCTCTTGGTTTTTAAGTTGGAGAAATGCTGAAAAACGAAGAGGCGGCTTACTTATTCTGTAATAACTAAATAGCTTTTCTAATCTTTTGTACTCTGAATTTTTTTGGAATATTTTAAATTTGGCAATACTTTTAGTGTAAATATGGTAAATGCTTCCTTTTACCAACGGTATCTTTCTCATATCTTCCTCCTTTTTTATACCCAAACTTACGCTTCGCGGGTGCAAAATGGGTTTTTTAAGCCCCTTACATATAGACGAATCTCAAACAAGATTTCTTTCATTTTTTTTTACATTTTTGCACTTCGTAGGTGCAAGTGGGTGTAAGCTATAACAACAATTAGCAATACTTAACAACTGTTAGTTTTAGATAATATAAATTGACATCCTTCTCAATTTATGCTATCAATTAATTGTGGGAAAAGAGAGAAATAAAAAATCTAATACTAAAATTCCCTCCTCTTCCTCAATCATGACCCCCAAACAAGTAGCTAAATATCTTGGTTTGCACATCATCACTCTCTATCGGTTAATCAAAAAAGGCAAGCTGCCCAGTTTTAAAGTTGGTGGCCAATGGAGAATAAAAAAGGATTTGCTTGATTCATGGATCAAGCAGCAATCGGAAGAAAACAGGAAAGAGGAATAATCAAGAGGAGAAAAATGGATTATAAAGACAGCCATAACTGGTATGCTTTGTACACAAAATCCCGCCATGAGAAGTTTGTGGAATCAGAACTTCTGAAAAAAGGAATAAAAGCATTTACCCCCAAAGTAACTTACCGGAGAAAATGGTCAGACCGGATAAAACAAATCAAAGAACCTTTATTTAAAAGCTATTGTTTTGCTAAATTTCCTTTACTTAGTAAGACTGATGTACTTTCTCAAGCCGGAATAGTTTCAGTTGTCCATTTCCAATCGCAATATGTTCCGGTTTCAGAAAAAACTATTCAATCTTTAAGGATTATCACCGAAACTAATTACCAAGCCAATCCCTGCCCTTATATAGATACCGGTGATTATGTCTATATAAAAAAAGGCCCTTTAAAAGGGGTAGAAGGCTTTGTTTTAGAAAAAAGAAATAAAAACACCAGCGTAGTAGTTTCAGTTGATGCCTTGGCATCAGCAATTAAGTGTGTGGTAGGGGTAGATTGTGTCGAGCTCTCGTAATTGGCTCATAGTTGATTGCTCATAGTTCATAGAAAATACCATCAGCCATCAGCCAAGAGCCATGAGCCAAGTTGGGGGTGAGGCGGCGGAGCTGTATAGAAAGGATAAAAAGAGAACTTGACAATCATATAAAACAGGAGTATACTCCAAACAGGTTTAACTATTATGGAGATGATTCCAAATGAGAAAGATTAAAAGACTATTAAATATTAAACTTCCTAAAGGGCAATCCGCTTTTTTATGGGGACCGAGAAAAACCGGCAAAACAACATTTTTAAAGACCCATTTCCCGGATAGCCTAGTTTTTGATTTTTTAAAGACAGATTTATTTTTAAGTATGGCAAAAAATCCGGCTTTGCTGCGGGAACAATTAATGGCAAAACCCGATAATCTTTTAGAGAAACCGATAATACTTGATGAGGTCCAGAAAGTCCCTCAACTTCTGGATGAGGTGCACTGGTTAATTGAAAATAAAGGCCTAAGCTTTATTCTTTGCGGCTCAAGTGCGAGAAAATTAAAAAGAGGCCATGCAAATTTATTAGGCGGGAGGGCTTGGCGTTATGAGATGTTTCCTCTTGTCACCGCAGAGTTAAAAAACTATGATTTGCTCCGTATTTTAAATCAAGGAATGATTCCTACGCATTATCTGCAGGAGAAAAACTACAAAAAGTCACTGCAAGCTTATGTTCAGGATTATCTAAAAGAAGAAATTTTTGTCGAAGGCCTCACCCGTAATATTTCCGCGTTTTCCAGATTTTTTGAAGCGTTGGGTTACTCTCACGGTGAACTTACTAATTATTCAAATATTGCCAGGGATTGCGGGGTTGATTCAAAAACTGTAAAGGAATATTACCAAATATTGATAGATACTTTACTTGCAGTAAGAGTTGATCCTTTTAAAAAAAGACAGTCTAGGCAAATAATATCTAAAGCTCCAAAATATTATCTTTTTGATGTAGGGATAGCTGGGTTTTTAACTAAACGGCATCTAGAAGAAGAAAAAGGAGAAGAATTTAGGAAAGCTTTTGAGCATTTTATGCTCATGGAAATAAATGCGTATCGGAGTTATTATTCAAAGAGGTTTGATTTAAATTTTTGGAGAACAAAGTCCGGATTGGAGGTTGATTTTATTCTTGGGCAAGGGAAAGTTGCAATCGAAGTTAAAGGGGCAAACCGCGTCGATAAAAATAATCTAAAAGGGCTATTAGCTTTCAGAGAGGAATATTCTCCGGAAAGAGCAATTGTCGTTTGTAACGAGAAACAAAAACGGATTTATAAAAATATAGAAATAACACCGTGGGCTGAGTTTTTAGATCAATTGTGGAGTGGGGATATTTTATAGATTGTATCGAGCTCTCGTAATTGGTTCACAGCCTAAAGGGTTTTACCATCAGCCATAAGCTATAAGCTATTAGCCAATATGGGGGTGAGGCGGCGGAGCTGTATCTGGAGGAAGAGAGTGGAACTGGGAAGGAAAGAAAACAAAGATTGATAAGCTTTTAGCAAGCTTAGAGAAAAAAATAAAAGTGTAGAGTGGAGACCTGACCCTTAATTTTCCCCTTACTCTCAGTATCTAAACCGGCAGAGAGGCCTAAAAGGCCATCTCTGGCAGGGAAGGTTCTATTCCTGCATATTAGACGATGCTCATCTCTACAGAGCCATAAGATATGTTGAAAATAATCCAGTAAGAGCTAAGATGGTAGAAAAGGCTTGGGATTATAAATGGTCAAGTGCTCCCGATCATATCGGAGAAAGAGAAAAACCTTTAATAAAACTTAAAGCCACACAAGATAGAGGAGATTGGAAAGAATACCTCCAGGAGAATGATCCCGAGATAACAAAAGAGATAAGAATAAAAACTAATAGGGGATTGGTAGTCGGCAGAGAGAAGTTTATAAAAAAGCTAGAGAAGAAATTGAACCGTTCCTTACGGTGTTTAGGCCAAGGCAGGCCTAGAAAGGATAAGTAAAAAGGTCGCTGTCCCCTTT
>JAWOBO010000012.1:0-16877 GCA_046484225.1 Candidatus Omnitrophota bacterium
AAACAAACCTGGGCCGCTGAGGCGAGCCGCTGAGGCGGGGCGCAGAATCCTAAGAGAGAAGGGAATAGCGTGATGAACCTTAATTGTAAAAAAACATTAGTTATCAATAGTTAGCTTCTCTCTAATTGGTGGAGCCGAGGAGGCTCGAACTCCTGACCTCCTGCTTGCAAAGCAGGCGTTCTCCCAACTGAACTACGGCCCCGCTGACTATTCATAGCTCCATTTGACTTCATTTTTCAATGGCACTGAGCCAAATTCCTTAGCGAAGTGCCTTAAATTTTCTAAGGTCCTTCGCTTCGCTCAGGATAAATTCGACTACAGCTTTTTCAACGAAAAAGCTAAGTCTCATTTATGGGCCCATCAGGATTTGAACCTGAGACCCCCGCGTTATCAGCACGGTGCTCTGCCAACTGAGCTATGGGCCCGTGTTTTACAGAAGTCAGATACCAGGAACTAGAAAACAAAAATATTTTTAACTTCTGTTTTCTGGCTCCTGGCTTCTGCACTATATGATAACAATGCCCTTGGAGGTAATCTCAAACTGGCTGATTGAGATTGAAAAATTAAAGGAGGTGATCCAGCCGCACATTCCTGTACGGCTACCTTGTTACGACTTAGCGCCAATCATGAAATTCACCGTGATCTCGACTAAAGTCGGGACTTCGGGTGCCCCCCACTTTCAGCGCTTGACGGGCGGTGTGTACAAGGCCTGGGAACGTATTCACGGCGCCGTGCTGATGCGCCATTACTAGCGATTCCAGCTTCATGAGGGCGAATTGCAGCCCTCAATCCGAACTGAGGCACACTTTATAGGATTTGCTCCACCTTGCGGCTTAGCCCCCCACTGTATGCGCCATTGTAACACGTGTGTAGCCCAGGGCATAAGGGCCATGCGGACTTGACGTCATCCTCACCTTCCTCCCACTTAACGCGGGCAGTCTCCTTAGAGTGCGCTCCGATTACTCGAAGGTGGCAACTAAGGACGAGGGTTGCGCTCGTTTTCCCACTTAAGGGAACACCTCACGGCACGAGCTGACGACAGCCATGCAGCACCTGCACTGGTTCCTGATTGGTTACAGGTGGCCAATCCTTTCGGGTGGCTACTTCCAGCATGTCAAGCCCTGGTAAGGTTCCTCGCGTAGCATCGAATTAAACCACGTGTTCCACCGCTTGTGCAGGCCCCCGTCAATTCCTTTGAGTTTTAGTCTTGCGACCGTAGTCCCCAGGTGGGGCACTTAACGCGTTAACTACGACACCCATTCAAAAGAACGAGCATCTAGTGCCCATCGTTTACAGCTAGGACTACCAGGGTATCTAATCCTGTTCGCTCCCCTAGCTTTCGTCCCTGAGCGTCAGGAATGGACCAGAGAGCCGACTTCTCCGCTGGCGTTCCTGCCGATATCCACAGATTTCACCCTTACACCGGCAGTTCCGCTCTCCTCTTCCATCCTCAAGCCATACAGTTTGATAGGCAATTTTTCGGTTAAGCCGAAAGCTTTCACCTACCACACATATGGCCGCCTACGGACCCTTTACACCCAGTCATACCGAGTAACGCTAGCCACCTCCGTATTACCGCGGCTGCTGGCACGGAGTTAGCCGTGGCTTATTCGTTGAGTACAGTCAAACTGAAAAACTATTAATTTAACAGTGTTCCTCCTCAACAAAAGGAGTTTACAACTCGAAAGCCTTCATCCCCCACGCGGCGTCGCATCCTCAGGCTTTCGCCCATTGGGAAAGATTCTCGACTGCAGCCTCCCGTAGGAGTCCGGGCAGTGTCTCAGTCCCGATGTGGCTGACCACACGCTAATGCCAGCTACCCGTCTTTGGCTTGGTAGGCTCTTACTCTACCAACTACCTGATAGGCCGCGGGCTCCTCCTAAAGTGACAGCGGACCGAAGTCCTAAGCCATCTTTCATCCCACTAAATTAATAGTAAGATTGTATGGAGTATTACCTCCGATTTCTCGGAGCTATCCTCCTCTCTAGGGCAGATTACCCACGTGTTACTCACCCGTTTGCCGCTATCAAAATTAATTCACAAAATCCGTCCGAAGACTTCATTTGCTTCATAATTTCGATCGCTCGACTTGCATGCCTAATCCACGCCGCCAGCGTTCACTCTGAGCCAGGATCAAACCCTCCAAAGGCTATTTTTTCAGAGAACAAAAAAGGCAAAAAACTTACGTCTTCTGCCTTTTTATTTATTATTTTTTAAGAAGTTTGATCCCATTCCTTTTATAGGCAAAACTATTTGTACAATATATTCGCTTCTTTGTCAAGTCATTTTTTAAGATAATTTTCTAAATAATCCTTAATACCTTTCTCAAGTGAATAGTTTGTCTCTGTTTTTAAAACTTGTTTTAATTTTGAAGTGTCGGCTTCTGTATAATTTTGATAAACTTTTGCATAAGGATTATCAATATATTCGGGCTTTAAATCGGTGTTAAGCAATTGATTTAATATGGCAATAATCTGATTAAAGGTTCGTGGCTCCCCTGTACCTACATTAGATATAACTGTTTTACCTAAATCAAGAGCATCAGCTGTAATCTTTGCTACATCCTTAACATAAATGAAATCTCTTTTTTGCTGGCCAAATTTAAAAATGCGCGGATTTTTATTTTGAACCATTTGGTTATAAAGTTGAAAAATCATGCTAGCTGACTTTTTTTTATGAGCTTCTCCCGGACCGTAAACATTAAAATATCTTAAGCCAACTACCGGAGGAGTGCTGTTGTTTTGCAACTGCTTGTTCACCCAACAATCACATAAATATTTTGAATAAGCATAGGTATTATGAGGTATTACCTTTTCATCTTCTGACATTCTTTTTTCTGCTTTTCCGTATACTCCAGCGCTCGAAGCATAAACTAAGGGGATATTTTTTTGAACACAAAAATCAAAAACATTCCTGAACCCGTTGTAATTTACATTTACCATTTTAGCGTCATCAGCTAAAGTTGTGTCGGTAATTGCCGCCTCATGAATAACCGCATCTACTTTAGGAATGCTTTTAGAAAAATATCTGTCTGTAACATCTCCGCAAATCACTTCTGCATCTGTATCTAGGAGATTACGGTAGTCACTGTGGGAAAAATTATCAAAAGCAACCGCATCTATTGATTTTGCCTCTAGATACTTTATAATATTTGCACCGATAAAACCTGCAGCACCAGTTACTAAAACCCGCATTTTATTCTCCTTCTATCTTCTCAATTCTTTTCTCTAACCTGTGTAACACTTCAATCACCGGATCAGGTAATTTATTGTGATCTAATTCTATGCCGCTTACTTTTTTTCTTGGTGAAGGCAGTACAGCTCTACCCGGAACCCCAACGACAGTAGCCTCTTGGGGAACATCATTTATAACAACGGAACCAGCTCCAATTCGAGCTTTGTCTCCGATCTTTATCGGGCCAAGAAGGGTAGCCCCTGCCCCGATAACTACTTTGTTGCCAATTGTAGGATGCCTCTTGATGCGCTTGCTTGAGACACCTCCCAAGACAACCCCCTGATAGATTAAAACATCATCCCCAATTTTGGTCGTCTCTCCTATGACCACTCCCATGCCGTGGTCGATAAAAAAACGTCTACCAATTTTAGCACCAGGATGAATCTCTATCCCGGTAAGAAATCTTCCAAAATGAGACAACAAACGAGCTAACATCTTGAAATCCTTTTCCCATATCCAATGAGAGATTCGATGCAGCCAGATAGCATGAAGCCCGGGATAACAAAAAATTATCTCAGCAACAGTTCGTGCAGCCGGATCCTCACGAAAAGTATTCTTAATATCTTCTCGTATTCTTTGGAATATTCTCATAGCTTTTTAAGGAAATTAAATTAAAGGCTGGGCGTTAAAAACTACCCTAGGTTTGGTTTTGTACCTTTATGCTTTTTTTTCCTTCTCCGCCATCTAATTTTGCGTTTTCTTTTTTGTGGCATAACTGTATTAAAATAATCGCTAATTACTAAAATGTCAAATGTTTTCTGCTAAAATTTACTTTCGAGTGGATTGTAACTCTTATTGCGAAAATTTTCAATTCAAAACTCTCCATCTGTTTTTTGTAACCTCTAAAACTATTTCTCCTGCAATTCTGCATCTCGGTGTCATAGCCACTATGCAACAAAACAGGTTCAAACAAAAATGTTGCATAAGATACTTTTCTTTAGAAGGGGACGTTTCCCTCTGTTATAAGTTACTGCGGATAAAGAAGTTATAAAGCAGTGTTTTCCGGAGATAAACGGAAAATGCCACTTTATAACCCATTGGCTAACAAAAGGTTATAAACGAGGGAAACGTCCCCTTAATTGCAATGACAGGTAAAAATTAGTTTTCTTCAAAATTATTATGTTGATAATTGCAATTCTTTAAAAATTCCTTCAATTTTATAAACGCTTTAAATCTATGGCTTATTTCATTTTTTTGTTTAGGTTTCAATTGAGCGGTAGTTTTGTTAAATTTTGGTAAAAAAAATAAAGGATCATAACCAAATCCATTGGCTCCTTCTAATTTATCATGAATTAATCCTTTTAGTTGGCCTTGAAACCGGGCTGCTTCTTTCCCCTTTTTTGCTAAAACAAGAGAACAAATAAATTTTGCGATTCGATTTTCAGAAGATACTTCCTTTAGCTGGTTAAGTAATTTAAGATTATTTTTTAAATCAGTCGAATCTTTACCGCTATAACGCTTTGAATAAATTCCCGGCGCTCCTTGAAGATACCGAACCCAAAGCCCTGAGTCTTCACCAACTACATAGTCGTCTCTATAGACTCTTGAAACAGTTAAGGCTTTCTTTTTTGCGTTTTCATAAAAGGTTTTTCCATCTTCATCTATCTCAAATTCTTCTGATAAATCATCAAGCGAAACTATCTCAAAAGCAATATCTGATAAAATATTTCTTATCTCTTTCATCTTTGATTTATTTTTAGTTGCGATAATTAAACGCATTATTAAGTTAGTTATTTAAGGTATAGTTGAATATTATCTTTGAATAAATTTTTTTGATAATCAATTATCTCCCTTATGCCTTTTTTAGCTAGCTGCAGCAAAGCATCTAAATCCTTTTGAGAAAAAGTACTATTTTCTCCGGTACCCTGAACTTCAATAAAATCTTCTTTTGAATTCATTACCACATTCATATCAACATCAGCCTGAGAATCTTCACTATAATCTAAATCCAAAAGATATTGCCCCTTAGACACCCCCACACTAGTTGCTCCTAAAAGATAGTTAAGTGGTATCTGATCAATCTCTTTTCGCTTGTAAAGATAAGTTAAACAATCCACCAAAGCGATAAAGCCTCCAATTATAGAAGTTGTCCGGGTCCCCCCATCAGCCTGAAGAACGTCACAATCAACTCTTATAGTTTTTTCTCCCAACTTATCTAGATCAACTGCGCTTCTTAAAGACCTGGCAATAAGCCTTTGAATTTCCATAGTCCTGCCGGATATTCTCTCACGAGGAATTCTATTTTCTGTAGAAGCCGGAAGCATTCTGTATTCAGCTTTTATCCAGCCAGAATTTGATCCCTTGAGAAAAAAAGGTACCTTTTTTTCAAGGCTTGCCGCACAGATAACTTTAGTATTACCTTTTTGAATCAAACAAGACCCCTGCGCATATTTTATAAATTTTCTTTCAACTTTGATTTTTCTCAATTGGTCTGGCTTGCGTCCTTTTTCTCGCATTGTGTCTCCTTTTTTTAGACAATATTTAAAACTTAATAAATATTACTTCCTCTAGAATCGATTCCGACAATTAAAGGAAAATTCTCTACCTCTAGCCGATATATAGCTTCTGCGCCTAGTTCGGGAAAACAAATAAGTTTTTTTGATAAAACAAATTTAGACAACATCGCTCCACAGCCAGAAGGAGCTAAAAAGTAGGTTACTTTATATTTTTTAACCAACTTTTTTACTTCTTGGCTTCTCCGGCCCTTTCCCACCATTGCCAAAAGACCTTTCTTAAGCAGCGGCTCAACAAATGAGTCCATCCGGTTTGAGGTGGTCGGGCCACATGAACCAATAACTTTACCGGGAGGGGTTTCGGTGGGCCCACAATAATAAATAATCTTCCCTTCTAAATCAATCGGCAATTTTTTTTTAATTTGAACCGCCTCAACCAATTTTTGATGAGCCTGGTCTCTTGCCGTGTAAAATATACCAGAGAATAAAAGTTGCTCTCCGGCTCTTAACTTTCTGATTGCATTTTTATCTTGCGGCATCTTTATTATTTTCATTTTATCCTCACAGTGGCACTCCGTAAGGCATGACAACTTATGTTTACCCCTACCGGCAATCCAGCAATGTGGGTAGGGCCTTTTTTAACCTTAACAGCTAAAGCAGTAGAACTGCCCCCAAACCCCATTGCTCCAATATTTAGTTTATTTATTTTTTTAACTATCCTTTTTTCTAAACTATCCAGGTATTTATCAGGATTTGCCAAATCAACTCTATCTATTAATGCCTTTTTTGCTAAAAGAAGAGCCTGATCAGAGGTTCCTCCAATACCAACTCCGACAAAAAAAGGCGGACAACTTTCAGGACCAGCTTGCTTTATACAGTTGAGGATAAAATTTTCTATTTGATCTATGCTAGCCGTGGGATTAAACATCTTAAGTTGCGTTTTATTTTCGCTGCCGAAACCTTTGGGAAAAAGAGTTACCTTAAGACCCTTAACCCGCGGAGAAAAGTGAAGATGACAAGCAACCCCGTCATATTTTGGTTTTTTCCGTAGCAAAGGATCTACCATTGAACGGCGCAGATAACTCTTTTTGTAATACCTGACGACCTCTTTTTTAATCTTATTAACCAAAGAATAAGTTACCTTTTGATTCTTACCTGCCTCAATAAATAAAACCGGCAAACCGGTATCCTGGCACAATGCCAGCTTACCCTTTTTGGCGGCTTTTGCATTATCAAGAATCCAGCCTAAAGCTTGCTTAGGTAGTTTTTGTTTTTCATTTTGAAAAGCTTTACTGATAACCTTCTTTAGGTCATAACGTAAAGAAAAACTGGCTTTTTCTACAAGTTTTTTTATTTCTTTAGAAATATCTTTTGAATCTTTTTTCATTTTATTCCTATCTTTTTATGCAGTTGAGAGATAATTTTAACAGAAACTGAACTATCTATACACCTTTTTTTAAAATCACTTAGTTTTCTTTCTAATAAACGTTCATAAGGATTCTCGGGTTGCAAGATTAATAATAAATCGGATTTGTTCTCTTTAATTACCTCTATCGCTTTATCTAAGTCCGCCATAGTAGTATCTTTTCCTATAACTGCCTTAGCAAACAAATTAGTTTTTTTAGCAACTTTAATAAATTTTCGATGCAGATCCCAAAGAGGCAGCTGGCCTGTTGATGAAGGAAGCTTTAAATCCATCGAAATTAAATCAACCGAATCAACAATTTTAGCTAAATTTTCATACAAAACTCCGTTAGTTTCAAGATAAACACTTTTTCCCGATCTTTTTAAAATAGCGGTTAAATCTTCTATAAAATCAACTTGTAATAACGGCTCTCCCCCAGTTAAGGATACTGAATGAAAACCACCCAGGCGATCTATGCCCTTCATCGCTTGATCGGCCCGCATCAATTTATAAGAGTTTTGTTTTGTGTCGCAAAACTTACAATTTAGATTGCAGCCAAAAAAACGGACAAAAGCTTGCACTTTTTCCTGCCATATTCCTTCACCTTGAATTGATTTAAATATTTCGCTAATTCTTGCTACTTTCATCCCTTCGCCCCGGCATCTAACCTTTTAATAATGGATCCTTTAGGCCCAGCTGATCAAATGCATTAATCCGAAAACGGCAGCTATCGCACTTTTGACACGGATAACTTCTTCCATTATAACATGACCAGGTGTAGTTAAAGGGCACACCTAGCTTTAAACCTAATTGGATTATTTCCTTTTTGTTCTTATCTATTAATGGATAATGAAGCTTAATTTTTTTTCCGGCTATTCCTAAATTAACTGCCTGGTTAAATTTTTCTAAAAAATTTTTTCTGCAGTCTGGGTAACCTGAATAATCCTGAGTATGAGCCCCAATAAATATTGCCCTTGCCCCGATAGTTTCAGCAAAAGAAGCCGCATAACTTAAAAAGATTATATTTCGCCCAGACACATAAGTTGAAGGAACTTTGCCGGAAAAACTTTCTGGCACTTTTTTAGCTTTACTGGTTAAGCTTGACTTTGACCAGGGAATCTTAACTGTTGCAATTCTATAATCAATTCCAGTAATTTTTGCTATTTTTTCTGCAGACTTAATTTCTTTTTTATGTTTTTGCCCATAATCAAAGATTAACGCCTTGACTGAAAAATTTTGCTTTTTAGCCAAAAATAAGGTAGTTACTGAATCTAACCCTCCGGACAGAAGGATGATCGCTTTCTTTTTTGCCATATCTATTTTTTGTTTGAATAAGTGGCGCAGGAATTATCAGTTTCCCATACCCTGACCTTATCTAATTGACAATTTTGGGGCAGTTGCTTGTTTATCTTTTCATATATGTATTGAGCAATTATTTCAGAGCTAGGGGTGTTAACTTTAAAGTATTCTAGGTCATTTAGGCATTTATGATCTAACTCCTCTATAACTAATCCAGTTATTTTTTTTAACTGCCTGAAGTCGATAACCATTCCTAGACCATTAAGCTTTTCCGATTCAACCACTACTTCTACCTTCCAATTATGGCCATGTAAGGATTCACAACTCCCTTTGTATTGAGCCAGGTAATGGGCGGAACTAAAACTTTTAAAAATTTTTACTTTATACATTTATAATCTTTACCTCCGCTACTGTTTTCTTTAAAAATAATTTCGCAAATTTAGTAAAGTTCTTTGACTCATCACTTAGACAAAGTTTTTTCCCGGCTTTAGACTTTTTCTTATTAGATAATTCAAAATGGTCCAAAACCTCTTTAGCATGATTTGCTACTTCTTGAGCTGAATCAACTATGGTAACCCCCGGTAAATATTTAGCAATTTCTTTTTTTAATAATGGATAATGGGTACAACCTAAAATGATAGTATCTATTTTCTTCTTTTTGAAATTTTCTAAATACATTTCAACTGCTTTTTCGGTAATTTCTCCACTGAGTAAGCCTTCTTCAACTAAAGGAACAAATAAGGGGCAACTCTTTGAAAAAATTTTAACCTTTTTGTTCTTTTTAGCAATATTTTTCTGATAAGCCTCGCTCTCAATAGTTGCTTTTGTCCCAATGATTCCTATTTTACCAGAAGTCACCGCTAACGCCTTGTTTATGCCTGCTTCAATTACACCAATAATTGGTATACGGAAGATATCGTTGAGATAGTCAAGAGCTAAGGCCGATGAACTGTTACAAGCGACTACAACCATCTTAACTTTTTCCTGAAGTAAAAACAGTATATTTTCAACACTAAACTTCTTTATGGTCAGCTCAGATTTATTACCGTAAGGTACTCTGGCGGTATCACCAAAATAAACAATATTTTCATTAGGCATTAGTTTTTCGACTTCACCTAAAACAGTTAAACCACCAATACCAGAATCAAAAATACCAATTGGCTGATTTTTTATCATAACCCTAAAATCGCTGCGGCAATTTGAAAATAAATAAACACCCCACAAACATCAACAATTGTAGTAATCAGCGGGCCACTCATAAGAGCTGGATCCAATTTTAGCTTTCGAAAAATCATCGGTAAAGCCGCGCCAATCATTGCCGAAAATAAAACTGTGATCCCCATAGAGACACCTACTGATACACTTAAGGCCCATTGATTTCCTTCTTGCAGCAAAACACGAGCAATTCCAACTAACGCTAAAATAAAACCAATAGAAAGCCCCAACAATGACTCCCTGAAAATAACTTTAAAAAAATCTTTTACACTGATATCTTTGATGGTTAAGCTCCGGGTGATCATCATTGCAGACTGTATTCCGGCATTTCCTCCGGTAGCAATTAAAATCGGAAGGAAAAAAGTTAAAGCAATCCATTTCTGAATCAACGGCCCATAACTTTTTATAACCAAACTTGAAGTAGATTCTAAAACCACCAAAACAATAAGCCAAAAACTTCTTTTCCAAAGTAAATCAAAAAAACTAGCATCCATATAAGGCTTATCAACCGGCAAAACTGCAGCAGCCTTCTCAAAATCCTCGGTGGTTTCCTCTTCTAAAACATCTACCAAATCATCAAAGGTTACAATACCCAAAAGCTTATTATTATTATCAAGAACAGGCAAAACAATTAAATCATACCGCTTAAACACATCAGCGGCTTCTTCTTTATCGGTAAAGGCTGAAACAGAAATTACATCTTTTGACATAATTTGACCAATTTTAGTATCTGGCTTAGCTAAAACAATCTTTTTTAGTGAAACAATACCAATCAGCTTTTTGCTGCTATCTAAAACATAGCAATGATAAACAGTTTCTTTACGCAAGCCAACACTCCTAATGTGGGCTAAAGCGTCTTTGACCAACATCCCTTCAAAAAGTTGAACAAAATCAGGAGTAATTAACCTGCCGACTGAATCATGGGGGTAGTTAAGAAGTTCAATAGCAACCTGGCGTTTTTGAGCCGATAAAAAATTTATAAATTTTTTTGCCAACTCGGCCGGAAGCTCGTCAAACAGTTCAGTGCGGTCATCCGGGGACATTTCATTAAGGATCTCTTTTATCTCGTTGGAATTCAAACCAGTTAATATTTGCTCTTCCTCCTCTACGGGTAAATGCTCAAAGACATCAACAGCCTTTTCATAAGGCACCAGCCTAAAAACAAAAAGCTTATAGGAGGAAAGATTAAGTTCTGATATCAGGTGAGCAATATCCTCGGGATGGAAAGGTAAAATATCTTTTACTTTCCCATATTTTTTTTGGTCAATCAACCCAGAAACTTCTCTTGCTAAATTAGTTTTTTGGTTTTCCATAATATTTTGTAATTTTGTATTAAAATTATATCATTCTAACCCTAAAAATCAAAACAAAACATCTTTAAAAAGCTTTAATAAGATAAGTTAGAGCTGGTGGGAGCCGCGCGGAACTACCACTATTTTGGATGAGTCAACAGTGTAGCGGCGAGAGTCTTCCTTAACAGAGTAGCCGATTCTGGTAGCCTTGGGGATAAAATTAAACCGATCAACTATCGTTTTTCTAATATAGCTCGATCTTCCGATTACACTAAAATCCATAATTATTGAATCTTCGATTTTACAACCTTTTTCAATATAGACTGACCTGCCAATAATTGAATTTTTTATTTTAGCCCCGGATACTTTACTTCCTTCACAAATTAACGAATTTTCAAATCTGCTGTTAAAGATACTAGCCGGGGCGGCATCGAAATGAGAAGCATATATCGGCCAACCGGGATTATCTAGATCTAGCCCAGGTTTTCCTCCCAAAAGTTCCATATTAGCTCGCCAGTAAGACTTTATTGTACCTACATCCCTCCAGTAATACCTGGACTCATGGGGCTTTAGCATTGGAATCTGGTTTTGAGAAAAATCATAAGCAAAAGTTCTTGCTTTCTTTTTTACCAGATATGGCATCATATCTTTACCAAAATCCTCAATTAAACCTTTTTGAGTTTGTTTTTCAAGGATTTGAAGAAAAAAATCTGTATCAAAGATATAGTTTCCCATTGAAGCTAAAATTCTATTTTTCCGGGAAAATTTAGGTTTTTCAACAAAACCTTTAACTTTAAAATTACTATCTGTTTCAAGCACACCCAGCTGCGACGCCTCATTAGCATTTACTGGAATAGCAGAAATTGTAACATTTGATTTTTTGGCAATATGGAAATCAATCATTTTTTTGATATCCATGCGAAAAATATGGTCTCCGCCAAAAACAACAATAAACTTTGGTTTAAAATCATAAATCAAATTAATGTTTTGATAAATCGAATCAACTGTTCCCTTGTACCAATCCTCCCTTTCTTTACGGCGCATTTGCGGAGGAACAACCGTTACAAAATGCTCAGGAAGAAAACCAGCTTTAAGCCAATTGGTTCTTACGTGCTCAATCAATGATTGTGATTTATACTGAACCAATATATATATTGAAAAAATACCGGAATTAAGTAGATTGCTTAAAGTAAAATCAATAATTCTATATTTTCCACCAAAAGGAACCGAAGGCTTACTTCTTTCAGCCGTTAAAGGATATAGCCGTTCACCTCTACCTCCGGCTAAAACAAATGCTAAAGCTCCCTTCTTTTGACGCTTTGGAATTTTCATATCTCTTCTCTTATATTTTCTGCCTTAACCAGCGACCACTTGGTAACTAAAGGACCGAATAGTTCAAAAAAAACAGTGGTTCCAACAGTTGCTGTCAAAATCAAATCGCCCCAGCTATTGTTGAGATGATGCTTGGCAACCAAAGCACAACCTAAAGCCACCCCGGCTTGAGGAAGTAAAGCCGCCCCCATATATTTTTGAATATTTAGAGATGAATTTGTAGATTTGGCGCCAAGAAAAGCACCAAGAACCTTGCCTAAAATTCTTAAAATAAAAATTGCTCCAATTAAATAGATAGCTGCAGCAAATACATTAAAATTTAGTTGAGCCCCAGCCAAAACAAAAAAAACTAAATATAAGGGAGGTGTTATATCTCCAACAGTTTTAAATATATAATCATTAGCTAAATTTGTGTTTACAAAAAATGCTCCAAAAAACATACAAGTTAACAGTATAGATATTTTTAAAAATATCGCCATCCCAATAGCTAGAAATAAAAAGCCCAAGGTATAAATTAGCCGATCCCGATTATCGCGGACAAAACGTAAGAAAAAATTAAAAATAAGCGCCACTACAACCCCCACCAATAAAGAACCTCCAATCTCGGCTAAAGCAAAAACCAGTTCTTTTGAAAATGGAGAAGAACCTACCTCTTGGAGAAAAGAAGTTTGAGCAAAGGCAAAAGAAAAACCAAAAATAATTAAAGCCCAAAGATCATCTACAGCTACAATCCCCAATAAAGTATCAGTGAATGCGCCCTTACTTCGATATTCTTGGGTAACAGCCACAGTAGTAGCCGGATCGGTTGCAGCCGCAATGGCACCAAAGACTAAAGCAACTGCAAGAGGCTGCTTGAAAACAAACCATAAAACCATTGAGACCAAGGCCCAGGGAATCAAAGAAGCGCTCAATGAAATAGCTATAACTGACCTGCCCACTTGTCTAAATATATCTAAAGAAAGGCTTCTACCTAAACTAAATGCAATTATCCCTAAAACTACATTGGAAAATACACCTGAAGCATCTAGCATTTTAGGAGAAACTACACCTAATAAATGAGGTGAAAGCAGAATGCCTAAAACTACATAAGTTGTTATTGTAGGAATTTTTAACTTTGCAACTATCTTGGAAAGAAAAAAACCTGCAATAAATATTACCGCTAAACTTAAAATTGGATCGTCAAACATGATTAAACTCTTTTAATCTTAACTAAAACTAAACAATTCCTTTTTGTTTAAACATTGCCTTGATTATATCAAAAATCCCTAAAATCCCTATTAACTTATGATCAGAATCAATCACCGGAAGCCTATTTTTTCCTAGATCGTTCATGATCCGGTATGCCTCTGACAGCGAATCTAACTCATTGACAGCATCGTAAGCTTTATCCATAATATCATCGACGATTATCAACTGGCCCAAAGATGGTGAATACTCCAAATCAAACGCTTCTTCTTTTACCTCGACAAAAGGAATATTACGAAATAATTTTGCTTGCTGCGGCCTAAGTATATCAAGTAAATTTTCAGAACGAACTATCCCAACAATTTTATCATCTGAGTCAACTACCGGCAGCAGGGGGAAAGAATGAAAATCAGAAAACATATTAAAAAGCTCTTTTAGGGGAGTTGAACGAGTTACTTTTATTACATTTTTCCGCATCGCTTCTTTAACTTTCATAACCTCCACCTCTTTGTTTTATTTTAAATTATTTTCAAAATGCTTAATTGTTTTGATTATTTTTTCAGCATCTTTTGCCTCTAGCAAGGTTTGACGAAACCCCTCATTCATCAAAAGCTTAGATATCTCTGCTAAAATACGCAGATATAGGTTTAACTGTTTCGGACTTGCCCCCATCAAAAAGATCAAATTAACTTTCTCACCATCTAAAGCGTTAAAATCTATGCCTGGCTTAATTTTGCCAAAACCAATTACGATATCTTTAACTGAATCTGTTCTTGCATGAGGGATAGCAATTTTATTACCTATACCAGTTGAACCAAGCTTTTCTCTTGCTAATACATCTTTCATAAACTGCGAATAATTTTTAATTTTTTTAGTCTTTTTTAATTTTTCTCCAATTTTAGAGATCGCTTCTTTTTTGTTTTTTGCCTCTAACTCTAAGATACAAGATTCTTTACGTAAAATACTAGAAACAGCCATAAATCCTCCTTTTAAAATTTATCTATTTTTATTTAAAGTTGTTTATTATACCACAAATTAATTTTATCTTAAATTAGTTGCCAATTGATAAAGCGTTTGAACTAAGAATGATCGAAGAAAAACTATTGCAAGAAAAGCAACTATGGGTGAAATATCTATACCCAACCTTAAACCTTGTGGTAATAATTTTCGGATCGGATAAAGTATCGGTTCAGTTGTCTTGTAAAGAAACTGAACGATTGGATTGTAAGGGTCGGGATTAACCCAGCTGATTAAGGCTCTAATTAAGATCAGCCACCAGGCTATGGTAAAAACTATATCCAAAATATTAGCTACACCTATTAAAAAATTGCTTAAAATAAACATATAGTTAAAAATTTAGTTTAGAAAATTATAAGACATTCGTGAAACCTTTGCAATAAATTCTTTTGCTTTTTTGTAACTTGTTACATTTTTAATTAAAACGCAAACGATAAAATCATTTTTTTTTCCATAAACAATGCCGGCATCATGTAATATTTCCTTTTCAAGCCCGGTTTTATGGGCTACCTCAACATCCTTTGGCAAAAAACGCGCAATCCGATCATTGTATTGTTGTCGGGACAATAAGTTTCTTGCAAATTGAGAAAATTGCCGGTTAATTAATTGTTTGTAATATATTTTCTTTAAAATTTTTGCTACATCCCGGCTAGATGTATAATTTTCAAAACCTTTTTTTCTGCTTACAAAATCCATCATTTTTCGCTCTAAAATTGTATCTTCTAGGCCAAAACTTAAAAAACTTTTATTTATATAATCTTTTCCCAATAAATCGATAACTTTATTAGTGGCGGTATTATCACTTATTATAATCATAAAAGAAAGCAGTTCTTTAAAAGTTAAGCTGAAAGGCATATCTATTCTTTTAAAAACACCCGAGCCCCCGGTAATATCTTCTAAAGTAATCGTAACTTTTTGATCAAACCCAATACGGCCTTCATCAACTGCTTTAAGTGATACCGCCAAAATGGGAAGTTTAATTAAACTCGCGGCGGCAATCTTTTCATTTGGATTGTGGGCGAATTCAAATTTAAAAAGTCCCGGTTTGTATATTATCAAAGAAGGTTTTCCCGAAAAATTAGATCTATAATGATTGATCTGCTTTTCTAGATGATTGAAAGTAATCTTTTCTGCTATCTTGCCAAAAGCAATAAAAGTTACTGTAACTATAATTAAAAATAGTGAAAAATAAAAATAAACTTTTGGGCTAAGAGCTTTTTTTATTTTGTTCGTGTTCATGGACAAGCATTCTTTGACGTGGATCTAGGCGCCAAGGATGAAAAGTGATAACTAAAGCCGCAAATAAAGTATAGATTAACCAATCTCTGCCGATTAAAATTATAGCCAAACGTGAGTATCCTCCATAGCTTTGCGAGAATTCTTCAACTAAGGAAGAAATCAGGATTACAATTAAAATTAAAGGCGAAAGCACCTTAATGCAAAAATTCCAAAAAATAGGTATCTTCCAACCACTATAATGATTAATATGGGCTCTTAATTTATTTACTTTAAAAAACCAGCCTAGAGCTGCACATTCAAATACCGCACCTAAAATTAAACCGTATTGAGTTAAAAAATGATCGGCGATATCAAGCCAATTAATTCCACCTTGAGTAGTAAAAATTATACTTCCGAAAAATCCCACTGCACACAACACCGACACTACAGCTTTGCGCGAATAGTGAAATTTATCCACTATCCCGGAAGTAAATGCTTCCAGGATCGATATTGAAGAAGAAAGCCCGGCAATGACCAAACTACCAAAAAATAAAACACCAAAAAGTTTAGAAAAATCAGGCAGCAAGCTTATTGCCTTCGGAAAAGCCACAAAGGCAAGCCCAATCGATTCGGTAACTACTTTATCAATAGGCACCGCTTGGGCTTTAGCCATATAGCCTAAAACAGCAAAAACGCCAATTCCGGCTAAAAGAGAAAATAAACAATTAATTCCAGTTATAATTAAGGAATCTCTTACAATTTCGGTTTTTTTCGGTAGATATGACGCATAAGCGATCATGATCCCAAAACCTAAACTAAGCGTAAAAAATATTTGGCTGAAAGCGTCCATCCAGACTCTGATATTCGTTATTTGGGAAAAATCCGGCGTCAGATATATAGCTACTCCCTCCCGGGCTCCATCCAAGCGAAGGCCCCAAATAATAATTATTGCCGTAAGCAAAAATAAAATTGGCATAAAGATTTTACTTGCTTTTTCCAAACCATTTTGGACACCCTTAAACACAATAAACCAATTCAAGAACCAAATGGTTGCTAAAGAAAAAAGGATAATCGTTCTCACATCACCGACATCAAAGGGTGAACTGCTACTCATTAAGAACGTATTGGTAAAAAAAGTATCTGGGTTAGGCCCCCAGCTAAGATTAAAAGAAAAAAGAAAATAATTAAGGCACCAGGCAATAATTACCGAATAATAAAGAACAATAC
>JAWOBO010000074.1:0-14742 GCA_046484225.1 Candidatus Omnitrophota bacterium
ATGGATTACTGGTGACAAGGATAAAACTTACCAACTTCCTTGGGGGGAGGCAAAAAATGGCTTAGCCATGAATCTTTTAATTGGCGGAGTAGGCCGAGATGATGTTGGGAAAAATTGGGTTGAGCAATTTAAAAATTTAGCGAAAAGAGAAGATTTAAAAGGTAAGTTTATTTTTATTGAAGGTAGCGGGATAGAGTTAATGCAGCTTGCTACTCAAGGTTCTGATCTTTGGGTAAGCATGCCTCGCTCAACCCGAGAAGCTTGTGGGACTTCGGACAATAGAGCCGCATTCGGCGGCCATCTTAATATTGCAACCTACACCGGAGGCCCAGCTGAATATATTGAAAATGATGTAAATGGTTGGGTGATGGATGTCTTTGCAGATACTAACTATTCTTTTGACGATGTAGTATCTTTATTAGATTTCTTTGGCCCGGGTAAAGATGCAGTAATTGAAACTTTCCGTAGCCGAGCCCAAGAAATGCTTGCTCAATATCTGGAGCAAGCTTCGCAATTATATTTTAAATATAGTAAAGAAAATGATCAGAGGTGGCTGGAGATGATGAAGGCTGCTTATGAAATATCTCATCAGAAAATAGATATCTTGCGGATGGCTGGCCAATACAAGAAAGTATTTCAACAAATTCAAAGCGGCGAAGTATCTCCAGAACAAATTACTCAATTGGCGGGTGAATTGAAAAATATTAATATTGATGTTGCAGCTGACGGTAGCTCAGAAGCTAAAATTTATGAATTGATTAAAAAGAAAATACTTTATAGAGCGGATTTACAAATACCTAGGTTGGCAAAGATTTCCAAGGAATTAGAAAATAAACTTAAAGTAGCTGGCTTTACAGGAAAACTACCAATTTTACCATTTTATCTTGTCGATGAGCTAAATTCTGGGGCTGTAGTTTGGGAAGATGAAAATGATAATCCCTTATTGATATTTGATAAAAACTTATTTCTCGGTAGTTTTAATCAATTCTTTTCGAAAAGATTAGAAGGAATTCAGAGAACTAAAAAATGGGTAATTCAGCATGAGTTGCTTGCGGCTATGGGCGGGCTTAATCACTTTCAAGTAAAAGAATTGCAAGAAAAATTAGAATCAAAAGAAGATGCTTCTGCTTTAATTGGAAAACTAGGAGGGGCTATTAATGATTTTTCTGCTGCAAGCTCTGATTTAAGATTTCCAAATATATTTTTTAGCCAGTATGAAAGCGCTTGCAATTTAAATCTAAAAAAAGGACAAAAAGTAAATATTTTAAGATTTAATAGTATTACCGGAAATATTATAGTAGAAGATTCCTTTTGGGTAATGAATGTAAATAAACAATATTTTGAATTGAGCGATAAATATCGCAGGAGAATTTTGCGAAGTTATTTTAGCCAAAATGGTGAGATCAAAGATATTTTTCAAATTGAATCTTCCCGCAGAGAAGTTCTATCAGAGCGTAAAGAGAGATGCCCTTATTGGCTTTCACCCAGGCAAGATAATAAGCCAAAATTTTCTTTTCCTTCTCAAGGCCACAACGGCGCCTATTCAGGAAGCAGAAAGCAAATGCGAGAAGATATCCTAGCTGCTGGCCATAGGGATGCAACCGGAGAGCTAGGAAACAAAATTATACCTGTCTTTGAGAGGGCACATCTTAAAGCAAGTAAGTTGTTGCCTGACAAAAGTCTGCGTAGCCCACCTACTTTCGAGGGACGAGGGACGATGGACGAAGGACGAAACGTAGAACGTAGAACCCTTCGGCTTGGTTCGACAGAGCTCACCACAGGCCGCTCAGGACAGGCGTTGAACGTTGAACGAATAGATGCCATTTGGGTAGTAGATCTCGGCGTCGACTACCGCTGTGTATTAATCGATATAGAAGGTAAAAATATCCTTGCTTTAAGCCCGCAATATTATCAAACCTTCCAAAAAGAGATTCCTGTTGATTTAGAAAAAGTATTAATTCATGAGGCGATAGAGTATGTAACAGAAAATCATGATAAGGCTTTGGATGTAGAAGTTGATAAACCAAGGATTGGCTTTCTTCACTATTCTATGGAGAGCGGAGGGGTAGAATTAGTGATTCAACGGCAAGTTGAGTATTTAGTTAAGCAGGGCTATCAGGTTGAAGTTATAGACGGTAAAAATAAGTTTGATCTTAAAGGAGCAAAAGTTATTGAAGATCCAAAAATTAGTTCTAGTTCAGAAGAGATTAGAGGTTTAATTCCTGATCTAGAAAAAGGGATTATACCATCTAATTTCGATCAAAAAGTTAATCAAATAAAAGAATATCTTAGAAGGTTATTAGCTGATTTAGAGATAATAATTGTTCACAATATTATGACTATGCATTTCAATTTAGCTTTAACCAAGGCATTAGTAGAGTTAGCAAAAGAATATCAAGGGGAAAAGAGATTTATTGCTTGGACTCATGATTTGACTTTTACTAATCCTTCTTATCAAAGCTGGCAGGTTGATAGATATCCTTGGAATCTAATATCACAAGCCCAAGAAGGATTTGAATATATAGCTATTTCAAATTTACGCCAACAAGAAATTAGAGATATTTTAGGTATTAATATTCAAGATATAAAGATTATACCTAATGGGGTTGATTTAAACTTAACTGAAAAAGCAGCTTGTAATCAAAATATAATCGATATGGCTGAACGATTAAAAAGTAAGTTTGATAGAATTGCTTTTTATCCGGCTCGTTTGGTCCCAAGAAAGAATATAGAGTTAGCAATTAAGATTATTGCCGAGTTAAGAAATAAAGGGGTTAATGTTTGTCTTGTTTTAACTGGTTGGATAGATCCTCACAATCAAAGCCAATATCAGGTAGAGCTAAAGAAATTAATTAGAAACTTAGGCGCAGAGGAATATGTTTTGTTTGTTTTAGAGCAAAAGGATTTATCAAGTCAAGATAGTTTATCTTATCCCGAGGTTTTGCAACTTTATCAAAATATTGACTTTCTTTTATTTAGTAGCAAAAGTGAAGGTTTTGGAATTCCTATTCTTGAGGCGGGGATGCTTAAGGTTCCAGTTATTTGTTCTGATATAAAACCTTTTGATGAGTTAATAGACAGCAATACTGGTTTAAGGGTTGACATAAAAGAAAAGCCTGCGAAGGTGGCTGAAGCTGTTAAAGATTATTTAGGTAATCGGAGTCTGGTAAAAAGAAACACCGATGCTTTGCATGAAAAGGTAGCCAATTATTATATTTGGGAAATTATTTTCAGGGATCATTTAGAACCATTATTAAGAATAGACTGCTTACCTCTTAAGAAACTTTTATCGTTGCCTCTTTTTTCTTCTCTAAAATCACCTCTTCCAGGGTCTTATCAATTCAGCCCTCAAACTACCTTAGAAGATATAGAAGGTTACTTAAGTAATTTAGAAAAGTTATTTGCAGAAACTAACCAAAATTCAGAAGGCTTTGCCATATTAAAAGATTGCCTAACCAAGCTACACAAAAGCCTAACCTTCCTTAAAAAAGCCAGGGAAAACGGTAGAATGCCTTGTATGCATGCCCTGAATTTAGGAGGTTGTCCTGATCAAATAGCTGCCCAAAAAGCAGAGAAAACAGTTCAACAATTTAAAGCTTCAGCATCTCATCAGAAAGTATCTGATGATCAAAAACCACCGATAAGTAGGATAGAACCTGAGAAGATAGGAGAGCTGCTTGAGAGGTTAGAGGCAGTGGTTGATACTTTTGGGGATTTGGGAGGAAATTTTAATTATTCTCTTTCAGTTCCAGCTCAAAAACATGCCCAGATAGCAGGTACTTATGGCAACCGGGATTTGGCCAAGGCCGAAGCTATCTTGGATAAAGACGGATATTCTTTAACTTTTGAGGAAGGCAGCTTTTATGAGAACTGGCAGGAAGTTTTAGAGACGCAAGTTAGCCAGATTGCACAGATGGCACGGGCTCCGCCTAGTTTAGCTCATAGCTCATGGCTCATGGCTCATAGGCTTGTTATTACTACCGACTCTGACAAATTAGGGACAGACCCTGAAACCGGCCAGCCGTATGTAGCAGCTTGTACCGACGGACGACCCTTCGACTTCGCTCAGGACAAGCGGACGAAGGACGAAGGACGACCAGTTGTATTTATCCATCCTTACTTTTTTGAACTTTCCCAAACCCAACAACTAGAAATTCTCTACCATGAGCTGATTAGCCATATCTATAAAGGCATAAGGGATGAAGCTGAGGCGATGGCAGATACCAGGCAATTTATTACAGCTCACCGTGATATATTTTTTGGCAACTATGTAAACGCTTGCAATTTAAAGCTAAGAAAAGGGCAAAAAGTAAATATTGTAAGATTTAATAGTATTACCGGAAACATTATAATAGATGATTTCTTTTGGATAAGTCATGTTAATAAGCAATATTTTGAATTAAGTGATAGATACCGCAGGAGAATTTTACGCAGTTATTTTAGCCAAACTGGGGAAATCAAAGATATTTTTCAAATCGAATCGTCTCGGCGAGAAGTTTTAGCAGAAAAAAAAGAGAGCTGTCCATACTGGCTTTCACCCAGGCAAGATAATAAACCAAAATTCTCTTTTAGTTCAACTCAGTCAAATAAATTATACTCTTCTTTTCTGCCTTTAGCTTTTCTGGGATTAGCAATACCAGGACTTGCAGCAGCGCTAGTTTTAACTACAGCCATCACCGGTGGGATAATCGTTACGATTATGCATTTCAGACGGAAGAAAAAAGGTAATTCTTTATATTCTCAATTTCAAGGGGAAGAAGAAATCAGGAAGATGGTGGTAAGGGACAAATTAAAAAGAATGTCTTTGGGAAATAAAAAGAGACTAAATACTATTTTTGAGCAAATCAACGATAAAGATGATCTCCATCAACAGGTGATGCAATTTCTAAAAGATATAGGTGAGAATAGCCGTCGAGATTTACACGATGTCGCTTGGACATTAATCGAAATATTAGAAGAGAATGCAGAGCACAACTCAAGTCAAGGCCACAACGGTCTTTATCCGGGAAGCAGAAAGCAAATGCGAGAAGATATCCTAGCTGCTGGCCATAGGGATGCAACCGAAGAGTTAGAAGGTAAAGTAATGCCTGCCTTTAAGCAAGTGCTGCCTAAGGCAAAAGAGTTATTATCTGCTAATGGTCTGCGTGGCCCACCTGCTTCCGAGGGACCCTCCTTCGCTAAGCCCACTTCGCCAAGGCTTCGAGGGCCAAGAGCTTCGGAAGACAAGCGACAGACGACAGACGACAGACGAAACGCAGAACATAGAACGTTGAACGTTGAACGAATAGATGCAATTTGGGTGGTAGATCTAGATGTTAACTATCGCTCAGTATTAATCGATATAGAAGGTAAAGATATCCTCTGCCTTAGCCCTCAATACTACCAAACCCTCCAAGAAGAAGTTCCTATTGATTTAAAAGAAGTACTAGTTCATGAGGCAGTTGAGTATGTAACAGAAAACCATGATGAAACTTTAGAGATTGAAACTGGAGAAATGGTTACACCGGGTGTGAACACTGGTAAAGATTTAGCCAAACAAGCAAAAGAAAAGCTTGAATATGCTGGTTTAGATTTTGATATTATATCCGGGGAAAGGACTGTTTTGGTGTCAATTCCTTGGGTTAGTGCTAAAGATGGGCCTGATGGTACAAGCATAAAAAAAGTTCAAGAGATTCTTGATGAAATACTTGGTGAATTCCGGAAGAAAAATTCAAAATATGACGGTAAAGTTTATGTCTATGCAGACCTATCAAAGAAACAGATGAATGTAGTCCGGCTTGATTTATCTGTAGGCGGAGAGTATTTAAAAGAATTAATACCGGTAGACAAAAGCTCCGCAGAGACAAAAAATAATAATTTCAGAAAACAAAATAAATCTTTATTAATCAAATTTATTTCTTTTTTAAAAAGGGAAGTAACAAAAAAGCAAGTGCCTCTCTGGCGGCGCAGAAGTACCAAGGCTCATGATTTATCGATACAAGAAGTTGGCCGAGATGAAAAAATTAAAGCAGTTTTAGATAATTATGAACTTGAAACCAGATTAATTTCTGAGGTTAATGTCCAAGAGTTAGCAGGGGGGATATCTTCGAGAAAGCCTTTACGAATCATAGCTCCAAAAGGTGATTTTGTTTTAAAATATGCAGCTGATTCTAGCCAAAAGGCAGATTTTGTTACTTCTGTTATCAAAGAGACAACTAAGAATGGTTTGCCTGCCGCCAAGTTACTATATACTAAAGACGGTAAAAGATATATTAAAATAGGTAATAATTTTTACTATTTAGAATGTTTTGTGTCAAAAGGAAGAGAAGTATCACTTCAGAATTTAAGCCCAGATCACTTTGTTGCTTTAGGCAAGTTAATTGCATCATTTCATAATAAATTGAAAAATTTTAAGCCCAAAGGCAAAAAAGAAGAGTTATCAGCTACTGAAATTGTTAGTGTGGAAGGGGATATTGAAGCTTTAAAAGAAGATTTGATATCTTTATCGTCTTTTAATTCTTTGGCAAATAAATTATTCTTAGAAAACAATGATTTTATAACTGAACAAATTTATGCTCTAAAGAAGAGTTTGTTTTTCAACTATTATGATCAGTTACCGAAGAGCGTAATTCACGGAGATGTAAATACTACTAATATTAAATGGAACGGGACTCAAATAGTAGCTTTGTTTGATTGGGAACGCAGTCGCTACCAAGCCAGGATTGAGGAGTTTAAAAATGCACTTTTAGCGGCGGGAGCTCAGATAGGCAGGCAATACCAGCGAGATAGATTAATTGCTTTATTAAAAGGCTATCAGCTTCAAGCTGAAGAAAAACTGAACGAAGATGAGCTACAGGCTATTCCTTATTTGCTAGGGCCGGCAACCTTTTTGTGGGATATAGCAAAGTGGTTTATTCTAACTAAACAAGATATTGATCGAGATGCCAATAAGTATGATTTAGTGCGCAGGATTATTGATGAATTTAAAAAGATAGTCATAGATTTAGATAAGAAGTGGTGGAGTGAAGAAAAAGAAAAAATTCTTGGTAGCAATCTAAAAAGAATTTTAAAATTAACTACTAGTTATAGCCGACAAAATTTATTACTTGATTATTTAAAAAATACTAATAGCTTAGATTGTCAATTGGCTTTGATGCACTTAAGTCTAAAAAGCACTTATTTGGATCCGGAAATTAATTTAGCAGTATCAGAAGGAGATAGATGCGCATTACTATCAAAAGCTTTATCGGCAAGCTTACAGCGAAAAGACAGCCATGAAATTGCTGATTTTTTGGAATATTTTATCCGCGAACAAATAAATAATATTACTCCCGAGGCAGCTTTTTTTATTCAATCCTATCTTAATTTTTATAATATAAATGCTTTAACTGAATTTGCCGTTTGTATTTCTTTATACCAGGGTCAAAAAAAATATCCTCCTTCTCCAATGGGTAGAAATTGGCTAAAGATAAATATAAATCAATTATTTTATGAATTAGCTCCAGTTAATTCGAAGGTAAAGCCTTCTATCGTGTTTGTAAATGACGGAGATGACAGTAACCAATTGGATAAAAAAACATCCGATGTAATCAAGGATTTATTAAAAGATAATTATTATTTAGAGGTTAAAGATAGAGTGTTTGTGCTAAATCTTTCTCAAAAGGACAAGCTGAAAATGAATTCTAAAAAACATGGGGCTTTAGCTGCAGGGATGCGTTTTGCCTTAGATCAAGGTGCAGATGTAATCAGTTATACTGACGGCGACCCCTCAATGCATTTGGCTTTAAGTGGTTTATTGCTTGGAAGTGTTGTTATCGAAGGAAGAGATGTAGCTTTTGGTTCAATCAGAAAAGAGGGATCTCTCCATTATGATCGCAAATGGTACAGAGTATTGGGAAGTTTAGCTTATAATTGGTGGGTAAGAATATGTATAAAATATCTTCGCGGCATAAAAGATACTCAGCGTTCTTTTAAAGCTTTTCGGGCAGAATCTTTAGCAAAAATTATTCCTGTTGTAATTAAGGCTATCGATGATCAAGGAAATTTGGATATTTCTTTTGAGAGCAATTTCTTTTATGATTTTACCGGTGATGCAGAGTGGCTAGGCCGATCTAGGATCTTAGGCCTTTCCTTAAAGGAAGTACCTACTGTATGGATTGATAATCCCAAAACAACTACTATTAATATTTGGAAAGGTGCCTTACCGATGTTTATAGCAACTTTAAAGCAAAAAAAGACACTTGATGAATATGCTTTTAATCAAAACAAAAAGCAGCAACGGATAATTGATTCAGAAGATAGTTCGGATTACCCCCAAGCACACCCGATAACTGCAATTGCGATGAAAAAAGCGGCAGAAGATTATCCTGACTTAGCAGATAAATTTAGTCAACTAGCGGAAGAATTAGAAAAATGGGAAAAATATTTAGCTAATAGCGGTAAAAAAACCGGTCCTCCGGAATTTATATTTTCCATTCAAGGTGAAAAAATAAGCTCTCGTTTTACAGTTGCCTACCGGGATAGAGAAGGAATGATTCATTGGAATATTGATTCCCGTAAACTATCTCCATTTTTACGACAACAAATAGTACTTCATGAATCTCAAAATGAGGAAGATAGCGCTATATTTTTACAAGTTCTTAGCCTGAGGGAGAAGAATGTTTTAGATGCAATTGCTACTTGGTTTGTAGATGTTTCAGAAAAAGAACTTAGTTTAATCAGTAATATGGCTTATTCGGTAAATAGCTCATCTTCACAAGCAGAAATAGAAAAGGCAGTTAATTTAATTCATGGCAAAAAAGATGATTTGTTGAAAATCTTAAATAGTTTGAGAAGTCTGAGAACACTAAATAAAAATTTAATTAATGCGATTGAAGACTTTTTTGGCAATGGAATTATGGCTATTCAATACATTAAAGATATGGAAACTCTCAAAGAACAAATTAATCAATTAAATAATTCAGTTCAAAACTTAGAACTTCTTATTCATACTTCTCATTTAAAAAATATAGAAGAATTTTCAAGTTCAAATGGTATAAAATTACCGCAAGATTTTAAAAATAACAAGGGGCAGGGTGATAAAGAGGGGGTTACCTCTTCCGTGGCTGGCGGGGTCTCCTCACCTGCCCCTAAAAAAAGAAATTCGCAAATTATAAAGCATCAATTTATGACTTTGGAATGGGCTCTTTTTTCAGCGCTTTTATTTGGAATTCCTCCCTTACTTCTATTGTTATATAGCCGCAATTTAGATAATAAATATGAAAGAATACCCGAAACCGGAGAAAAAAATCTTAAAGTAAAGGTTACTACCCAACATCAAAAAAGGCCGCTATCAGGTGTAACCGAAGCTGGTAGGAGCCAGGATGAGCCAAGGATGATTATGGAAAACGAATATACAGCAACTGATAAGGCTAGGGATGCTATAAGCAGTCTATTAGAAGAGGAGCCTTATCTTGCGGATAAAATAAAACAACAAATTGTAAATGTGGCTGCACGCCGGGAAGTGAATGGGGGAGGTTTGGTTGCTTTGATGGCCAAAAAAATGTTGGAGGCCCGTCAGCAGCAAGGATTAGCTGTAGATCAGCCGGCAGATGCGGGTTCTTTAAATATAAAAACTTTAAGGCGTGATAAGAGGATAGAGTTGACATTTGACTTTAAAATTAATCCTTTTGGTAATCTACAGCGAATGTGGGAGCAAGCAAAATCTATGCCTTGTGGTGCAAGCGAACCTTTATTTAGACAATTAGTAGTTTTGAAGACCCTTGTAAAGACAAATGGTTTTAGCAAGAGACAAACTGGTATCAATAACCATCAATGGATGTTTGAAATAATAATTTGGCTAAATCGCGATGGCCAAGAAGAGGTTTGGAAGTATCTGGATGACCAGCAGTGTTTCCAAAAGCATATTGGCAAGGCTCCCGGACAAATTGAAGAAAACGAGGCGAAACTTAAAATTATACTCTATGATGCCGACGGAACAATTGATTTTAGGGAAGAAAAACACAAACAAGGAGATCATGCTGCAAGTTGGTTGAGAGGGGTTGATCAGAAAAAGGTAGAAAAGGAGCTTGAGAGATTAAAAAAATTACCACAAGCAAAGAAAATTGTTAATTGTAATCATTCAGAATTGGATTCTGCCTTTTCAACACAAAAAATCAAAAAGCAAGTCCAAAAAGATTCAGCAGATTATACTCAGGAAATGTTATTAGATGATTACATAAACATCGAAGGTAAATGGTTTAGGTTTGAAACGGCTGAGCCTTATCTTGATCAAAATGTAACTTTTGATATAGAAGGAATAGGCCAATATAGCCTAGATCAATTATTAGAAGTAATTAGAAAAAATGGTTACCTCAAACATGAAAATAGTTGGTATAAACCTTCTGATATTAAAAAATTACTTGAGAGTCAAAAGAAACAAGATTTTATATTTGGTTCTTTGTTGATTTGGGAGATGGAGCCAAAGAAAAGATGGATAATTCTTATCGATTTAAGCCGGGATAAACGAGAAAAAATAAAAAAAGTAGTAGGGATATCTGCTGAAATTATTATTGGCGATGATTTTGTCGAGTTCCACGGGAAAAGATATAATCCGGAAAAAATAGCGCAAATGATAGAAGGAGATGATTTTTATCTCGGGATATTAATATTTTCAAAACTTAATGCTGAATTTCGAAAAAAGATATTGGTTCTAGTTTCAGCTGAAAAGAGGGCAGAATTAGTAAATAGTTTAGCGGCGCCACATGAGGCTAGAGAAAGTTTTCCGGTAAGCAATGAACAGATGGAGCTGCCGTTTTCCGGTGATATAAGGATTGGTATCGGAAGTAATTTTTATAAAAGCAGTGTAAAGATAAAGATTAATTTTCCCAGTCTTGATCTTGAGAAAAAAGGAGCTAAACCTTTCATGCTTATCCAATTAGAAAATCAGGGCGAAAAAAGGGTACCTTTAGAATACAATACTACCTATATGGCGGGAAGGATAAATTTCGAAAAAAACACTACTTTGCCAGAAGAGGTAGTTCCAATTTCTATAGATCATGGTTCTTTATCTCGGAATAAACATTTTTCTATTAAATTGTCAAAAGAAAATGGAGAAAGAAAGTTTGTTTTAATTGACTATGGTTCAGTTAACTCCACCTACGTTATAGCTGATATAAAAACAAACCAGCAAGATGATGTTTCTGAACAGAAATTGTTCGAAGATACTAAAGCTAAGATAGAAAAGTATAATCAAAGCGAGAAAAAAGTAAATATTTTTAACCATATTTCTGAACCAAATGACCCTGATGGCTATTTCCGAGCAGAAATGGAAAAAGTTGTTGAAATTTATATAAGAGGAGCAGATTTTCCTGAATTGCAGAAATCTAGAAAAAAATTAATAGAAGAATATTTGTTTACAAATTTTGTCGGTCACTCTGAAAATAGAAGAAAAATTTGTTTAAAAAATATATTAGCTTTACTTGAGCATAAAAATTATAATGTGTGGGAGCCAGCTTTAGAACTAACCATCGATATACTACCTTATTTTTATCAATATTGGAACTTTTTTCAAGATTTATTGGCAAGTAGCAAAATAAAATACGCACCAGCTAGTGTCCTAAGAAAACTTTGTCAAGAATTGGCAGAAAAAGCGGGAGGGAAAATTAAAGATCTTGAGCAGCATTCATCTCCTTGTAATGATTTGGATAGAACACAGAAATTGAAACTTTTATCTTTAGCAAGCAATGACAAAAAAAATAGCAAAAAAGGGGGAAGGCATCTTTTATCAGAAAAGGGTGATTTTGTTGATAATAAAAATTCAGCTAACTCCACCCTCACTCTTGCTATCTGCCGTCAGGCTGCGGAGATGTTTAGGCGTGAAGGAAATGAACAAGCAGCCAGGATGTTTGAGCGGTTGGCAGCTGATATTGAGAATGCCTTTACCGAATGGAACCAGAAAGCTCACGGCATAAATGCCCCTCCTGCAGGCTATGAAAGCATCCCGATCGCTACTCCTAACCATAAGCATGATGCTTATCCATATCTATCTAATAAAGGTAAAGAAAAAACAGAAGAACACGAAACTTTCCATCTAAAATATCCCCAACTATCGAATGAAACCGATAAAGAGTATGAGCTGCGCATCTGCCGGATGCAGGTAGAGGAGAAAAATAGGTGTGACCCCTTTTCTCTTACTGGCAAAGATGTAACTAAAGTTGCAAAAGCAGCGGCATCAGCAAATGATTATGCTCTGGCAAGAAAAAGGCATAATCAGCAAGAAGTAAAACGAGAAGTTGGAAGGTTGGCAAAAAAAGATTTTGAAGATTTTAGGCCTTTGGATGGTAATCAATTGTGGCTCCAAGAAGTTTTAACTTTTTACCAAGAACACAATCCAATAAGATATAAACAGTTGCAAGAATTGATTGTTAAGCAAAGATTATTAGTTGGTTTAGATACAGAGAATATTTTTTATGGCGCCAACAATCAAAATAGGGATGACCCACTTATCCTTATTGCGGTTAATTATAACCATTTTTTAGGTCTAACATTAGTCCATGAATTAGAGGCGCTTTTTGCAAAAGAGGGTGAGGAAATTGTTGCTGCAGAAGAAGGATTTTTATCATATTTGGCTAATAAAATTTCAAACCAGTATAACTTTACTTCAGCTAGAAGAGACGGCCTGTTAGAATTAATAAAAGCAGTTGTAGTTTTAATTTCAGAAGGATTACCAGTTACTTTTGGTGATATAGAAGAAAATTCTTCGTTAAGCCTGCATAAATTAAATAATTTTGGTGCTCAAGTTGGGTGGGATTGGTTAAATAAGCTAGGTGTAGAAAAAAATAAAATTAGTAAAGCGAAGGTTGAAGAATATATCCAGGTTGCTATTGCCATTTGCAAACAAAGGGGGGATTCTCCAACAGTTGCTAATTTGGCTAAATATTCCCCTCTTACTCTCCATCAGGTAAATCATTTCCTTTATAGTTCAGGAAGAAAAGATTTTTCTGATTTTGATATCAGCCAACGTAGCCGAGCTAGGGATAATTTATGGGAAATAGTTAAAATTGCAGCAGATTTAGTAAAACAGGGAGAATCACCGCATGTACCAGATATAGTTCGGAGCTCTTCTTTAAGTGAAGAACGAGTGCGTAATGCAATAGCATCTGTTGGCTGGAGAAAGGCAAGGGAATTTGGTATTGTAAAACGTTGGGCGCCAGAATTGACTGAAGCAGAGAGGAAAGAGGTTTTAGCTAAAGCTAAGACAACAGTTACCAAAAAAGAGCAGTCCAGGGAGGCAGCTAGTGAGGAAGAAAAATTTGTTGAATTGATGGCTCAGATAGAACAAGCCAATATTCTTGAATCAGTCAAAGAAAGAGTTGATAATTTGATTGGGGAAGGAGACTTATTTACTTTAATTAAAGAAATTAAACAAAGTGTTTTGATTAATCTAAATTTTGGGCAACAATTACTTTTAAAATATAAACTTATTAAATTGTTTCCTTATTTAGATAGGCCGCAAGTAAGAAAAATGTTTCTTGATTTATTGGCTACTACCTATCCAGAGGTTAGCCGACTGGCGGCTTTGTGTATAAGGTTTGCTAATTCCGGTATAACCGACACAACAAAATCTTTTGTCTCAAAATCTAGTAGTACCCTAACCATCTCTATCTGCCGGCAGGCAGCAGAGATGTTCAGGCAAGAAGGCAACGAGATGGCAGCTGAAATGTTTGAGGAAATGGCAAGAGATATAAAAAATGCTTTCACCGAATGGAACCAGAAAGCAAACGGCATAAATGCACCACCGCAGTGGAACCAAAACACCCCGATTGCTACTCCAGGCACCAGGCACCTTGCCTTTAAATATCTTTCCAATAAAAGTAAAAAAATAGTTAATCAGCACGAACAAATCCATAGAGATAATCCTCAGATAGCTGATGAAATGCAAATCTGCCGGATGCAGGCGGGAAGAAACAATTCTATTTATTCCAAAGATTTGCACTTTAGTTATTTAAAAAAATGGTATGGGCAAAAAAGGCAGGCTATATTTTTAAAGTTGCAGAAGAGCTTTGGCAGAACTACTGATGTAAAAAGTTTATTTACCTATGCGGAGCTAGAAACAGTTTATTTGATGAGCCGAATTGTGTCTGACCCAGTCAAAATCATAAGCCTTGCGAGCGCAGCGGCTTTGTTTTTTGTTTTACCTTTAAATATCTCGTGGCTGATTGCTGGGTTAGTAGCTTTTGCAGGCGGCCTTTTTGGAGGTGTTTTAAGAGGGTTTATCACTATTTATTGGATGAAAAAAAATCCCGAGGTAGAATTTGGCTGGATTAAAAAATTGACTTGGTTTCCATTTATTGGTGGAATTAGTTGTATTTTATTACAACTAGGATTAAATTTTAAAGAAAGTATCAAGAATAGAAATAAGTTGTTGGATGATAAACCAGTGGCTATCTGTCCTCATTGGGAATATATACACTGGATCTTCAGATTTTTAGGGCAAAATGCAGAAGAGCTCTTTTTAACCAAGATAGTTGCTCCAGTTGAGGAAGCTATCTTTGCCCGCGCTCCGCCGGAAAGATTTGTTAATGCTCACAGAAAAGTCTATGATACTTGCACAAAACAATGGAAAAAACCTACCGATTCTGATCAAGAAAATTTGCGCAAATTAGCTAAAGAAACAAATTCTGCCTTTGATAAAGCATATTCCCATTTTTCACACCGCGTAGGTGTGATAAAAAGGGTAATTGCTTGGTTGGCCGGCTGGCAGGCAGCAACAAAGGTGCATGC